>DATJCV010000041.1:0-4808 GCA_035497775.1 Burkholderiaceae bacterium
CATCGCAATTTCGCGCAGCGCCGCCTTGGCGCCCTGCCGGTCGATCAGCCACGCGGTCTTCAGTACCAGCAGCCGCGCCTGTTCGATTTCCATTCGTGACAGCGCGATCCATTCGGCCACCACGCCGTGCTGGTGCAGATAACGGCCGAAGGCACGCCGTTCGGCGGCACGCTCGCACATCAGTTCCAGCGCCAGTTCGGCCTGTCCGATCAGGCGCATGCAATGGTGGATGCGGCCCGGCCCGAGGCGCGCCTGGGCAATCGCAAAGCCGGCGCCCTCGGCATGGATCAAGTTGGCGAGCGGCACCCGCACGTTGCGCAAGACGATTTCGCAGTGTCCTTCCGGCGCGACGTGCTGCATCACCGGGATATTGCGCACCACCTTCAGGCCGGGCGAGTCCATCGGCACCAGCAGCATGCTCTGACGCCGGTGCGGCTCGCCGTCGGCATCGGTGACGCCCATCACGATCGCCAGCCGGCAGTGCGGATGAGCGGCGCCGGTAATGAACCACTTGCGGCCGTTGATCACGTACTGGTCGCCGTCGCGCCGGATCAGGGTCTGGATGTTGCTGGCATCGGACGACGCCACGTCCGGCTCGCTCATCGCGAAGCAGGAACGGATCGTGCCGTCCAGCAGTGGCGCCAGCCACTGCTGGCGCTGCGCCGGCGAGCCGAACAGATGCAGCACTTCCATGTTGCCGCTGTCCGGCGCGCTGCAGTTGAACACTTCCGGTGCCCACGCTACGCGCCCCATGATTTCGGCCAGCGGCGCGTATTCGAGATTGGAAAGGCGCTGTCCCGGCTCGTCGCAGCCCAGGCTGGGCAAAAACAGGTTCCACAGGCCTTCCGATTTGGCCAGGGCCTTCAGGTCTTCCATGAACGGCGGATGATTGCCGCGCGCCTCACAGCGTTGCCATTCGCCGATGCGCGGGATCACATGGTCATCCATGAAGTCCTGCAATTGCCGGCGCAAAGCCTGCACCCGGGGCGAGTAATCGAAATTCATCACGATGTCATCTCCAGAACGAAAAACGCAGCTGCAAGCGGCACACGATGCGCGCCCAGCACGCGCTTGCAGCGCATGGTAAGGCAGTGCGCTAAAAGATTTCTTTGATATACATCATTTATCCCGGCAAGGCCCCTTCCCTATACTCAAACCGAAAATTTGAATCACTGAAAAGGGAAGTCATCATGCAAGCAACGCGCAAACTATGGACATGGCTCGCAGTCATCTGCATCCTGTCTTTCGGCGTTTTGGGGTGGGTCGGGACCGAAATTTATCTGGCCGCGCCACCGATACCAAAGCAAGTCGTCAGCACCCAGGGCAAGGTGCTGTTCTCGGACGGACAAGTACAACGCGGCCAGTCGGCATGGCTGGCCGCCGGCGGCCAGCAACTGGGTTCGGTCTGGGGCCACGGCAGTTACCTGGCGCCGGACTGGTCGGCCGACTGGCTGCACCGGGAAACCGTCGCCTTGCGTGATATCTGGGCCCGCCGCGATTTCGGCAAGCCGTACGAGGAGCTCGGCGTCGGCCCCAAGGCGCAGCTCGATGGCCTGGTGAAGGATGAGATGCGGCGCAATACGTATGATGACCAGAGCGGCGTCATCACGCTGTCGCCGGCGCGCTTCGCCGCCGCGCAAGAAGTCGCCCAGCACTATATCGACCTGTTCGGCACCGAGCCGGCGCTGGACAAACTGCGCGAGCAATACGCAATGACCGCTGGCGCGCTGGCCGACCCGGCCGACCTGCAGGCCTTGCCGGCGTTCTTCTTCTGGTCGTCCTGGTCGGCGGCGGCTGACCGTCCCGGCAAGACCGACATGAGCTACACCAGCAACTGGCCGCCGGAACCGGCCGTGGGCAACACTCCGACCGCGGATGCCGGAATCTGGTCGATCGCCAGCATCATCCTGATGATCGGCGCCATCATCGGCATGCTGTTCTATCACTCGCGTCACCAGGAGCCGGATGATCCGGCTCCGGCCAAGTCGGACCCGCTGCTGAGCCTGAAACCGACACCGTCGATGCTGGCCACCAGAAAATACTTCTACGTGGTCATCGGCCTGATGCTGGCGCAAGTCGGCTTCGGCGTGGTTACCGCGCACTACGCGGTCGAAGGGCAAAGCTTCTTCGGTATTCCGCTCGGCGAGATCCTGCCATACACCGTTAGCCGCACGATCCACACCCAGTTCGCAGTGCTGTGGATCGCCACCGCCTGGCTGGCGACCGGCCTGTACATCGCGCCGGCGATCTCCGGTCATGAACCGAAATACCAGCAGCTCGGCGTCAACGTGCTGTTCTACGCACTCTTGTTCATCGTGGTCGGCTCGACCGCATTCGGCTGGATCGGCACCATTGCAAAATCCGGCACCAGCTTCAGCTTCTGGCTCGGCAACCAGGGCCTGGAATTCACCAGCATGGGCCGGGTCTGGCAATTGCTGCTGTTCGTCGGCCTGCTGTTCTGGGTGACGCTGCTCGGCCGCGGTCTGTGGCCGGCGCTGAAGAAACCCAGCGAAAGCCGCGGTCTGATCGCGATGGTGTTCCTGTCGGCGCTGTGCATCGGCGGCTTCTACGCCACCTCGCTGACCTGGGGCCAGCACACCCACTACGCGATGGTCGAATACTGGCGCTGGTGGCTGGTGCATCTGTGGGTCGAGGGTTTCTTTGAAGTCTTCGCCACCGCGGTCATCGCGCTGCTGTTCACCCGCCTCGGCCTGATCCATGCCAAGACTGCCAACAGCGCGATCGTGCTGGAAACCATCGTCTTCATGTTCGGCGGCATCCTGGGTACGCTGCATCACCTGTACTTCACCGGCACGCCGACCTTCGTGATCGCGATCGGCGCCATGTTCTCGGCGCTGGAAGTGGTGCCGCTGGCCATGATCGGCAGCGAAGCCTACAAGAACTACCAGCGCTCGAAAGTCGCGCCCTGGGTGCAGACTTACAAATGGTCGATCCTGTGCTTCATCGCGGTCGGCTTCTGGAACGTGGTCGGCGCCGGCCTGCTCGGCTTCACGATCAACACCCCGATCGCGCTGTACTACCTGCAGGGCCTGAACATGACTGCCGCCCACGGCCACGCTGCCCTGTTTGGCGTGTACGGCATGCTCGGCATCGGCTTGCTGCTGTTCTGCCTGCGCGGTGTATCGCCGCGCGCGCTGTGGTCGGATCGCCTGCTGGGCCTGACGTTCTGGTCGCTGAACATCGGGCTGGCGATGATGGTCTTCATCTCGCTGGTACCGGCCGGTATCTATCAGGTCTGGGCCAGCATCACCAAAGGCATGTGGTTTGCCCGTTCGCCGGAAGTGATCCACTCCACCTTCATGGAGACCATGGTCTGGCTGCGCGTCCCAGGTGACATCGTGTTCGCGGTTGGCATGGTGTTCCTGGCGCTGTTCGCGCTGCGTCTCTTGGGCGGTGACAAGCGCCAGCGCGAGGGCGTCGGCGCGATCGCCAACGCCCGCGGCGCCTGATCGGCAACAAGTAAGCAACCGGGGCCGGCGCATGCCGGCCCTTTTCCGTAGTTTGACCCAACCTGATTCAAGGAGAATTATCTTGGCACACGATTGTTCCACTCCGGTCATCGCCGAAGGCGTTTACCCGTTCGACGCCCGCGGCGTCGCCAAGCGCTTCCGCCATGCAGCCATCTTTGGCGCGCTGGCCGCCCTGCAGCCGGGCGAGACCATGCGCTTTTGCAATGACCATGACCCGCTGCCGCTGCTGGCGCAGATCGAAGGCCACTACGGGCCGCACGTCCGGATCAGTTACGTCTCGCGCCAGCCGGGCGAGATCGTGATCGACTTCCACATCGCGGCGTAAGCGCGAAGCGGCTGCGCGGCGTATTCGCATAGAATGATTGCTTTACGTACAGCCGCTTCCACCCCGTTTTTCCATGAGCTACCTCGCCCTCAAGCACTTCCACATCACCTGCGTCATCCTGAGCGGCGCGCTGTTTCTGCTGCGTGGCTCCTGGATGCTGCGCGAGGCCGCGCAATTGCAGCAGCGCTGGGTCAAAATCGCGCCGCATATCATCGATACGCTGCTGCTCACCAGCGCATTGGCGCTGGCATTCTGGAGTGGGCTGTACCCTTTCGTGCAGGGCTGGCTGACGGCCAAGGTGATCGGCCTGGTGCTGTATATCGTGCTGGGAACGATCGCACTCAAGCGCGGCAAGACCCCGCGCGGGCGCGCAACCGCTTTCATTGCCGCGCTGCTGGTGTATGCCTACATCATCGGCGTCGCGCTGACCAAGCAGGTGACGGTGTTCTAGCCGCTGCGTGCCGGCATTCGCCGGTCTGAAGCCGGCGCGAGACACCGGCGATTCGCATCGCCACCCCTCCGAACTAGACTATTTTGCAGATGGGTGCTACGTCTCGAAACATACTCCCTTGGTAAGCGATAGTTGTCGCAATAAAAACAAGGTAAACTTAGACATACTCCAGGTTCTAGCGCTGGAACGATGATGAATTGCCCTAGCGGCGGTTCCGCTTCGCCGCCGCCTCCAAGCGCGGCGCCGGCCATTGGGCCGCTTATTCGGCGGCGGCCGCAAGCGGTTCCGTCACCACCTCGGTAATCAGGGCGACGATTTCTTCCGCCTGTTGCGGGTCGAAATCGGCATGGAAGCGTTTCTTGACTCCCTGCTCGGCCAGTTGCCAATGCCACTCCGGCACCACGGCATGGCGCTGCAGCGAGCGTTGCGCGCATACCAGCGCGCAACCGTCGATGACCGCAATCGGGCGGCCGGATTTCGCCACTTTCACCAGCGACGGCACGTCGCCGCCGACTCCGGCGATGCAGGACATCTCGGCCAC
>DATJCV010000042.1:0-6662 GCA_035497775.1 Burkholderiaceae bacterium
AAACATGAATTTTCCTATCGATGGTGGTGGTCCGGATCGAATGAGGGCCTGAACTATAGGGGAATTGCGGGCAGCCTCAAACTTTTTACCATCTTGGCTACCCAGGCGCACGGCTATTGAAATCTCACGCTTCCCGGTGGGACCCCACCTTTTGCCGGACGCGGAATGGCCCGGTTTTTCGCCAGTCACGTGAGACGGAATGGTTCGCACATTGTAGGGGAACAGGCAAGGTTCGGCAAGAACGCGCGCAGCAGCCTGCTATGGCGACCGTCACTTCGACGATGCAACTGCAACAAACAAGGGCTATGTTCAAATTTCGAAATAGATATAACCATCAAAATATATGTAAAGCAGGAGTATATGAACCACAGCAGGCCTCCGATAACGCATTGCCCAATCATTCAAATAACGATGTCGACGGGCGGATCGCCCCGCACATTTGTGCCTACACGAAATCAATATTCATTTTTAGAATATAAAAAATCAAATTGATTCGTTCTGAATCTAAGAAAAAATCCTTAATCTGTCTTTCCTTATTCAACTTGTCCTCGTCAAGGAATTCAGATGGCCACCACGAAATTCATACTCTCCGCGCTGGCGCTGCTCGCCACCACCCAGTTTTCGACGCCGGTCGTGGCGGCAGATGTCACCCTGCTCAACGTTTCCTACGATCCGACGCGCGAGCTGTATCAGGATTTCAACAAGGCCTTCGCCAGGGAGTGGAAGACGAAATCCGGCGACAACCTCAGCATCAAGCAATCGCACGGCGGCTCCGGCAAGCAGGCGCGCGCCGTGATCGATGGCCTGCAGGCGGACGTGGTGACGCTGGCGCTGGCCTCCGACATCGATGCCATTGTCGAACGCGGCGCAGTCGCCAAGGACTGGCAAAAACGCCTGGGCCACAATAGCGCGCCCTATACCTCGACCATCGTCTTCCTGGTGCGCAAGGGCAATCCAAAGGGCGTCAAGGACTGGGGCGACCTGGTCAAGCCCGGTATTTCGGTAATCACGCCGAACCCGAAAACCTCCGGCGGCGCCCGCTGGAATTATCTGGCGGCATGGGGCTACGCCCAGCAACTGCCGGGCGGCAGCGACGCCAGCGCCAAGGAATTCGTCGGCAAGCTGCTGAAGAACGTGCCGGTACTCGACTCCGGCGCGCGCGGCGCCACCACCACCTTCGTCGAGCGCGGCATCGGCGACGTGCTGCTGGCCTGGGAAAACGAAGCGATCCTGGCGATCAAGGAGCTGGGACCAGACAAGGTCGAAATCGTCGCGCCGTCGGTCAGCATTCTGGCCGAGCCGCCGGTCGCCGTGGTCGACAAGGTGGTCGACAAGCGCGGCACGCGCAAGGTGGCGCAGGCCTACCTCGATTACCTGTACAGCGACGAGGGACAGGAGATCGCCGCGCGCAACTATTACCGTCCGATCAATCAAAAAGTGGCGGCCCGTTACGCGGCGCAATTCCCGAAGGTGAAACTGTTCACCATCGAGCAGGTGGCCGGCGGCTGGGGCAAGGCACAGAAGGCGCACTTCGGCGACGGCGGCACCTTCGACCAGATCTACGCACCGAAATAAGGCCTGGCTCATATGCATGGGCCGAAGCGCAGCTTGCGGTCGGCCGACCGTTTGCCGGCCCACGACCACTCGCGATCGGTTTCACCCCCCATAGACGAAATCCATCTATCAACATGTCAAAAGATTCTTTTCCTTCATAAGGGAAAGCTGAAATTATGGGTTCCGATCAATTCTTCAGTCATCAGGGAGCCAGTAAGCTCATGTCCTCCATCGCCCTGCTGCCGCCCGCCGGCCGCTCAACGGGCACGCCGTTCCGGGTGCTGCCCGGCTTTCATCTGTCGCTCGGCTTCACACTGTTTTACCTGGCGCTGATCGTCCTGATCCCACTCTCCGCGGTGTTCCTGAAAACCTTCACCATGAGTTGGGATGCGTTCTGGGCGACGGTGACCTCTCCGCGCGTGCTGGCGTCTTACCGGCTGACCTTCGGCGCCTCGCTGCTGGCGGCCGTACTGAATGCGGTATTGGGCGGCATCGTCGCCTGGGTGCTGGTGCGCTACCGTTTTCCCGGCAAGAAGATCGTCGATGCGCTGGTGGATTTACCGTTCGCGCTGCCGACCGCGGTAGCCGGCATCGCGCTGACCGCGTTGTACGCGCCGAACGGCTGGCTCGGCCGCTATCTGGAGCCGCTCGGCCTCAAGATCGCCTTCACCCCGCTCGGCGTGCTGATCGCGCTGACCTTCATCGGCCTGCCGTTCGTGGTGCGTACTGTGCAACCGGTGCTGGAGGACGTCGAGCGTGAACTGGAAGAAGCCGCAGCCAGCCTCGGCGCGACGCATCTGCAAACCTTCACACGAGTCGTGTTCCCGGCCGTGCTGCCGGCGCTGCTGACCGGCTTTGCGCTGGCGTTTGCGCGCGCCACTGGCGAGTACGGCTCGGTAATCTTCATCGCCGGCAACATGCCGATGATTTCGGAAATCACACCGCTGCTGATCATCACCAAACTGGAACAGTACGATTATGCCGGCGCCACCGCGATGGCGATGGTGATGCTGCTGGTGTCGTTCCTGATGCTGCTGGCAATCAATCTGCTGCAAGCCTGGGCCCGTTCCCGGCGCCGCATCGGGAAAGCCTGACATGAGCGCATCATCGACCCTATTCCCCTCTCCGGCGGCGCCCAGCACAGCGACCCGTGCGCGCGCCGCCTCGGCCCGGGTGCCGGCGGCAACGCTCGAACCGCTGTGGGTACGCACGCTGCTGATCGGCATCGCGCTCGCCTTCATGACGCTGTTCCTGTTCGTGCCGCTGGCATCGGTCTTCGCCGAAGCCTTTCGCAAAGGATGGCAGGCCTATATTGCAGCGCTGGTCGAGCCGGATGCGCTGGCCGCGATCCGGCTGACGGTGCTGGTGGCGGCGATCGCGGTGCCGGCGAATGTCGTGTTCGGCATCGCCGCCTCGTGGTGCATCGCCAAGTTCGAGTTTCACGGCAAGAGCCTGCTGCTGACCCTGATCGACTTGCCGTTCTCGGTGTCGCCAGTGATCTCGGGCCTGATCTATGTGCTGCTGTTCGGCGCCCAGGGCTGGCTCGGCCCGTGGCTGGCGGAGCACGATGTCAAGCTCCTGTTCGCCGTCCCCGGCATCGTGCTGGCGACCATCTTCGTCACCTTCCCGTTCGTCGCCCGCGAGCTGATTCCGCTGATGCAGTCGCAAGGCAGCGAAGAAGAAGAGGCGGCACTGGTATTGGGCGCCTCGGGCTTCAAGACCTTCCGGTACGTGACGCTGCCGAACATCAAATGGGGTTTGCTGTACGGCGTGATCCTGTGCAACGCGCGGGCAATGGGCGAGTTCGGTGCCGTGTCGGTAGTCTCCGGCCATATCCGCGGCGAAACCAACACCATCCCGCTGCACGTCGAGATCCTCTACAACGAATACAACTTTTCCGCCGCCTTCGCGGTGGCCTCGCTGCTGGCGCTCCTGGCGCTGGTGACACTGGCGCTGAAGTCGTTCATCGAATGGCGCCTGCGGGACACACGGCCTGAACAATTCCTGGAGCACGCAACATGAGCATCGAAGTCCGGAACATCCACAAGCAGTTCGGCAGCTTCACGGCGCTGGACAAGGTCTCGCTGGAATTTCCCAACGGCGGGTTGACGGCGCTGCTCGGGCCGTCCGGCTGCGGCAAGACCACCTTGCTGCGCATCATTGCCGGCCTGGAACAGCCGGATCAGGGCCAGGTGCTGCTGGATGGCGACGATGCCTCGGCGCGCCACGTGCGCGAGCGCCAGGTCGGCTTCGTGTTCCAGCACTATGCGCTGTTCAAGCACATGACGGTGTTCGAGAACATCGCCTTCGGCCTGCGCGTGAAACCACGAAATGTGCGACCCACCGACGCGCAAATCCGCGAAAAGGTCAAAAGCTTGCTGGAACTGGTGCAGCTGGATTGGCTGGCGGAGCGTTATCCGCCGCAACTGTCCGGCGGCCAACGCCAACGCATCGCGCTGGCACGGGCGCTGGCGGTCGAGCCGCGGGTGCTGCTGCTGGACGAGCCGTTCGGCGCGCTGGATGCCAAGGTGCGCAAGGAATTGCGACGCTGGCTGCGCCGTCTGCACAATGAGTTGCACGTGACCAGCATCTTCGTCACCCACGACCAGGAAGAGGCATTGGAAGTCGCAGACCAGATCGTGCTGATGAACAAGGGCCATGTCGAACAGATCGGCACGCCGAAGGACGTCTATAACCACCCGGTCTCGCCCTTCGTGTACAGCTTCCTCGGCAACGTCAACCTGTTCCGCGGCCGAGTGCACGACGGCGTGCTGGATGCCGGCGGCGCCTCGTTCGCCGCCCCCGATCATGCCGGAGCGCAAGACGCCAAGGGGATCGGCTACGTGCGGCCGCACGACCTCGAGATCGAGCGCTATACGCCGGGCGCCGAAGGCATCCTGGTGCAATTGCGACGCGCCCATGCGATCGGGCCACTGGCGCAGCTGGAGCTGGAGCGAGAGGACAACAGCGACATGATCGAGGCGGTGATTCCGAATGAACTGTATGCCCGGCTCAAGCTGAAGGAAGGCGAAACGCTGGTAGCCCGGCCCAGGCGCCTGCAGGTATTCGTGGAAGAACCGCTATGAATTTCCAGCAACTGCGCTCGATCCGCGAAGCGGCACGCTGCGGTTACAACTTGACCGAAGTCGCTAATGTCCTGTTCACTTCGCAGCCCGGCGTCAGCCGCCAGATCCGCGAGCTGGAGGACGAGCTCGGAGTCGAAATTTTCGAGCGTAACGGCAAGCGCCTGACCGGCTTGACCGAGCCGGGCGCCGAGATCCTGCAGATCGTCGACAAGCTGCTGATCGAAGCCGAAAACCTGACCCAGGCTGCACGCGAATACGCCGGCCGCACCACCGGCACGCTGACCATCGCCACCACCCACACGCAGGCACGCTACATGCTGCCGCCAGTGATCCAGACCTTTCGCCGGCAGTTTCCGGATGTGCGGGTGGCGCTGCAGCAAAGCTCGCCCGAACACATCGCCGACTGGGTGATGTCCGGCAAGGCCGACATCGGCATCGCCACCGAAGGCCTGTCACAATTCAAGGAACTGTCGTCGTTCGCCTGCTACGAATGGCACCACACGCTGGTGGTGCCCGACGGCCATCCGCTGCTGGCGCTGCCGCAGGTCACGCTGGCCAACATCGCGCTGCATCCGGTCATCACCTACGACCGCGGCTTCACCGGCCGCGGCCACATCGACGATGCCTTTGCCCGCGCCGGCATCGCACCCGACATCGTCCTGACGGCGATGGATTCGGATGTGATCAAGACCTACGTCGGGCTCGACCTCGGCATCGGCCTGGTCGCCGGCATGGCCTTCGATCCGCAGCGCGACAGCGGTTTGCGCAGCATTGATGTCACGCATTGTTTCGCGCCCAACATCACGCGACTGGCCTTGCGCAAGGGCGCTTATGTGCGCGCCTATTCGTACGCATTCATCGAAATGTTCGCGCCGCACCTGCAGCGGAAAATGCTGGAAAAAGCGCTGGCGGAGGCGGCGTAAGCGCCAGTCGCCCTTTCAATAAAACAGTTTGGACAAATCCACCGTCGAGCGCTTTCCGATGTGTGCCCGATTGGTCCGCAGCCAGGCGGCGGCGCGGGCGCGCCCCATATCCCGCAGCGTTTCGAAAAACCGCTGGTTGGCGGTCATCTTGGTTTCCGGCCTCAGCACCTCCATGGCTTCCTGCGCGTCAACGATATGAAACTTGGTACGCGCAAGGCGCCGTTCGAAATATCCGAGACGCCACCGCGATCGGTCCACGTAATCGCGCAGATGGGCAAACATGCGCATCTCGCGCAGGAAGGTGGAATTGAACGCCAGCTCCAGCACGCGGTTCTTGATGTCTTGCGCGCTATGCGGCGTTTCCTTGTACTTCAGCGGCGCCAGCAGCACCAGCAGCATGTCGTTCGAGCGGCACTCATAAAACAAGGGGAATACCGCCGGATTGGCCGCATAACCGCCATCCCAATACGGTTCGCCGTCGATCTCGACGGTACGGTTCATCATCGGCAGGCAGGATGACGCCAGCACCGCATCGATGCTCAGTTCAGGCGAACGGAACAGCCGCAGCTTGCCGGAGTTGGCGTTGGTGGCGGCGATGAAAAGCTTCACCGGGCTTTTGGTGCGCAGGCGCTCGAAGTCGATCTGCCGGGAAAGAATGTCGCGCAACGGGTTGAGATCAAACGGATTCAGTTGGTCCGGCGAAAAATAGTGCGCCCAGGCCAGCATCGTCTTCAGGCCGGGCATCATGGCCACGTTTTGCCCGTCCGGCGAAGGCCGTGCCATCTCGAACGGCATGCTGCGCGCCACCGCGGTCCAGAATTCTTCCAGCGCCGCGCGTGCGCCGGCGCGGCCGCCGCTCATCAAGCCCTGCGCCAACACGACCGCGTTCATGGCGCCGGCGCTGGTGCCGCTGACGCCGTCGAACTCAACTCGTCCGTCTTCCAGCAACCCATCCAGCACGCCCCAGGTGAAGGCGCCGTGGGCGCCGCCGCCTTGCAGGGCAAGGTTGATCGTTCGCTTGTCTGCTTTTCCGAAAAACATGGCTCGCTCCTGTTCCGTGGTACGCGCCGGCAAGTGGCGGCCAATCAGGTCGCCGAAT
>DATJCV010000043.1:0-19832 GCA_035497775.1 Burkholderiaceae bacterium
CTTGAAATAAATCCGGTTACCGAGTCGCTGCGACAGCGCCGGCGCCAAATCGAGCGGCGTTTCGACGGCGACGTCGTAGACGCGGGCCGTCAAGATTTTTTTTAGATAATCAGTGGTCATGGAGAAGGGAGTGGGCTGGCAAATGCGGTGCCGGCGCTGGATTATTTGAGGCTAATTATAATGGAGGCCCTGCCACGCCCAGCGCCGGCAGCGACGCACACGCAGCCAACGACCTGCGCGCCACCGCCACGGAAAGCCGATTTTGCTCCTCTCGCCCCCATGTCCTCGATGATTGAAGCCGGCGTTCTCTGGATTTTGGGAGCGCTGGCATTGCCGCAAGTAGGCCTGAGCTCGGTGTTCCTGATCAGCATCCTGTCGGCCACACTGCTGCCGATCGGCTCGGAGCCGGCGGTGTTTGCCGTCATCAAGGCCAATGACGCGCTGTTCTGGCCGGCACTGGCGGTGGGCACCATCGGCAACACGATCGGCGGCGCCATCGGCTACGGCATGGGGTATGGTGCGCGCCAAGTCTGGCCGCGCGAAGGCAATAGCCGCTGGCTCGGCTGGCTGCAGCGCTTCGGCCCGAAAACCCTGCTGCTGGCCTGGCTGCCCGCCATCGGCGATCCGCTGTGCTCACTGGCCGGCTGGCTCAAGCTGCCGTTCTGGGCCTGCGTCGGCTATATGGCGATCGGTAAATTCCTGCGCTATCTGGCGGTGACCTGGCTGCTGCTGACGGTACCGGATGGTTTCTGGCGCGCTGTGGCGCATTGGTTTTGAATCCGACGCCACGATGGCTTGGCCGTCGCGATCGGCTGCTGATGGATTCCTGGCCAGCCCCGTGCTGACCGTGCCTGGCCGGGCGACAGCTGGTTCGTTTGCTCCTGTTTTTTCGGCCCGCATGGCAGCACGCTGACGCTGAAAATCAGCCCGGAATTGCTTGCTCAAGTAACGTAACTCCATCGTGAAAGACAGATGCGCTGCATCCGGCTCAACTTATGATGATAAGGAAGCAAGTGTGCTGAAGAAACTCGACGGAACGCTGATTCGCGGATTTTATGTGCTGGTAACGGCAATCAGCGCTCAGTCCGAGCGGTAACGGATTAGCTTGGAGTAGTGGGGCGACACAGATACTCCAATAGATGAATCCCATTACCGCAAGCACAATATGGAAATTTTTCATATACCCCATATTTCATTGAAATCGCCAGCGGCCTCTCCCAGTCGCGCTGGTCACTGCGCCGCGGCGTCAAGGCGCGCGGCGTCATGGTGCATGGCAATCAGCTAAAATGCCCGCTTACCGCAAGCATGCCCCACTCCTTCTGCTGATGAACGCTCCCGTCCAATTCGATTCCCTGCTTCCTGCCGCACCGGAAGACGCCAGCGCCACGCGCCTGCGCGAAATTCCATATAACTACACCTCGTTCTCGGACCGCGAAATCGTCATGCGCCTGCTGGGGCAAGACGCGTGGCGCCTGCTGGACGAATTGCGCGGCAAGCGCCAGACCGGCCGCTCGGCGCGCATGCTGTTCGAGGTGCTGGGCGACATCTGGGTGGTGCGCCGCAATCCGTATCTGCAGGACGACTTGCTGGACAACCCGAAGCGGCGCCAGGCGCTGATCGACGCGCTGAATCACCGGCTGGCCGAAGTCGACAAGCGGCGCCTGCTGACCGATCTCGGCGACAGCGGCGATCCGGTGGCCAAGGCGCGCAGCGCCAGCGTCGAAGCGCTGCTGCGCGCGGCGAAGCAGGCGGTCGCCGACTTTTCGCAGGAATTCCGTCAGACCTACGATTTGCGCAAACGCGCCACCCGCGTGCTGGGCCGCCATACGGCCAAGGACAACATCAAGTTCGATGGCCTCTCGCGCGTCTCGCACGTGACCGACGCCACCGACTGGCGCGTCGAATATCCGTTCGTGGTGCTGACGCCCGACAGCGAAGACGAGATGGCTGGCCTGGTCAAGGCCTGCATCGAACTCGGCCTGACCATCATCCCGCGCGGCGGCGGCACCGGCTATACCGGCGGCGCCGTGCCGCTCACTCCGTTATCGGCGGTGATCAATACCGAAAAGCTGGAAGCGCTGGGCGAAGTCGAAATGACCGTGCTGCCCGGCCTCGACCAGCCCTACGCGACGATCTATTCCGGCGCCGGCGTGGTCACGCGGCGCGTGGCCGACGCCGCCGAAAAAGCCGGCTTCGTATTCGCGGTCGACCCGACTTCGGCCGACGCTTCGTGCATCGGCGGCAACGTCGCGATGAACGCCGGCGGCAAAAAGGCCGTGCTGTGGGGCACGGCGCTGGATAACCTGGCGTCGTGGCGGATGGTCGACCCCAACGGCGATTGGCTGGAAGTCACGCGCCTCGATCACAATCTCGGCAAGATCCACGATGTCGAACTGGCGCGCTTCCGGCTGGAATGGACCCACCCGGCGCCGAAAGGCAAGACCGGCGCCCCGTTCAAGACCGAAATCCTGGAAATTGCCGGCCGCACCTTCCGCAAGGAAGGCTTGGGCAAGGACGTCACCGATAAATTCCTGTCTGGCCTGCCCGGCATCCAGAAAGAAGGCTGCGACGGCCTGATCACCTCGGCGCGCTGGATTTTGCACAAGATGCCGAAGCACACGCGCACCGTCTGCCTGGAATTTTTCGGCCAGGCGCGCGACGCGATTCCGTCGATCGTCGAGATCAAGAATTACCTCGATGCCGAAACCAGAAAGGGCGGCGCCATCCTCGCCGGCCTGGAGCACCTGGATGAGCGTTACCTGCGCGCGGTCGGCTACGCCACCAAATCGAAGCGCGGCGTGCTGCCGAAGATGGCGCTGTTCGGCGACATCGTCGGCGACGATGAAAACGCGGTGGCGCAAGCAGCCTCGGAAGTGGTGCGGATGGCGAATAACCGCGTCGGCGAAGGCTTCATCGCCGTCAGCCCGGAAACCCGCAAGAAATTCTGGCTCGACCGCGCCCGCACCGCCGCCATCGCCAAGCACACCAACGCCTTCAAGATCAACGAAGACGTGGTGATTCCGCTGAACCGGATGGGCGAATACACCGACGGCATCGAGCGCATCAACATCGAGTTGTCGATCAAGAACAAGCTGCAATTCCTGGCCGAACTCGGCAGCTTTTTTGTCAAAGGCAATCTGCCGCTGGGTAAAGTCGAAGATGCCGATGGCGAGGACATTCCCGACGCCGAAATGCTGGAAGACCGCGCGCATCAGGCAACCGACCTGCTCGATGCGACCCATGCACGCTGGTCGTACCTGCTGTCGCACATGGATCTGCCGCTGCGGCAGGCGCTGCCGGACCTGGCTGCGCTCGGCTATGACAAGGCGATGGTGGTGTTCGAGGACCGCTTGCAGCGGCAGCCGGACGCCACCCTGTTCGACCTGGTGCAAGACCGCACCGTGCGCGTGTCCTGGAAGCAGGAAGTGCGACTGCCGCTGCGGCAGATTTTCAACGGCGCCGCCTTCAGGCCGGTGCTGGAACAATGCACCGCGATCCACCAGCGCGTACTGCGTGGACGGGTGTTCGTCGCGCTGCACATGCACGCCGGCGACGGCAACGTGCATACCAACATCCCGGTCAATTCGGACCATTACGAGATGCTGCAGGACGCCCATGCGGCGGTGGCGCGGATCATGGCGCTGGCCCGTTCGCTGGATGGCGTGATTTCGGGCGAACACGGGATCGGCATCACCAAGCTGGAATACCTGACCGAAGACGAACTGCGCGATTTCCGCGGCTACAAGCTGCGCGTCGATCCCGAGGGTCATTTCAACAAGGGCAAGCTGTTGAACCTGCCGGAGCTGGCGGCCGACCTGCGCAACGCCTATACGCCGTCGTTCGGCCTGATGGGACACGAGTCGCTGATCATGCAGCAAAGCGATATCGGCGCCATCGCCAACAGCGTCAAGGACTGCCTGCGCTGCGGCAAGTGCAAGCCGGTGTGCGCCACCCACGTGCCGCGTGCCAATCTGCTGTACTCGCCGCGCAACAAGATCCTGGCGACGTCGCTTTTGGTGGAAGCCTTCTTGTACGAAGAGCAGACCCGGCGCGGGATCTCGATCAAGCACTGGGAAGAATTCGAGGACGTGGCCGACCATTGCACGGTCTGCCACAAGTGCGTGACGCCCTGCCCGGTCGACATCGATTTCGGCGACGTCTCGATGAACATGCGCAACCTGCTGCGCAAGATGGGCAAGAAGTCGTTCAAGCCCGGCACCGCGGCCTCGATGTTCTTCCTCAACGCCAAGGACCCGGCCACCATCAACGCCACGCGCCAGGTCATGATCGGCTGGGGTTACAAGGCGCAGCGGCTGGGTCACGACGTATTGAAGAAATTTGCCAAAAAACAAACCAAGACGCCACCGGCGACGCACGGCAAGGCACCGGTGCGCGAGCAAGTGATCCATTTCATCAACAAGAAGATGCCGGGCAACCTGCCGAAGAAAACCGCGCGCGCACTGCTCGACATCGAAGACGACAAGATCGTGCCGATCATCCGCGATCCGCATAGCACCACGGCCGACACCGAAGCGGTGTTTTACTTCCCCGGCTGCGGCTCGGAACGGCTGTTTTCGCAAGTCGGACTGGCGACACAGGCGATGCTGTGGCAGGTCGGGGTGCAGACCGTGCTGCCGCCGGGCTATTTGTGCTGCGGTTATCCGCAGCGCGGCAACGGCGAATACGACAAGGCCGAGAAGATCATCACCGACAACCGGGTGCTGTTCCACCGCATGGCGACCACCTTGAATTATCTCGACATCAAGACCGTGATCGTTTCCTGCGGCACCTGCTACGATCAGTTGCAAGGCTACCAGTTCGACAAAATCTTCCCCGGCTGCCGCATTCTCGACATCCACGAATACCTGATGGAGAAAGGCGTCAAGCTGGAAGGCGTGACTGGCACCCGCTACATGTACCACGAGCCGTGCCACAACCCGATGAAGCTGCAGGAATCGGGCAAGACCATCAACACGCTGATTTCCACCGTCGACCACGTCAAGATCGAAAAGAACGATCGCTGCTGCGGCGAATCCGGCACGCTGGCGGTCAGCCGCCCGGACATCTCGACCCAGGTACGTTTCCGCAAGGAAGAAGAAATGAAAAAGGGCGCCGACAAACTGCGCGCCGACGGTTTTTCCGGCGAGGTCAAGATCCTGACTTCCTGCCCGTCCTGCCTGCAAGGCCTGGCGCGCTACAACGACGATTCCGGCACCGACGCCGACTACATCGTGGTGGAAATGGCCAGGCATCTGCTGGGAGCAGACTGGCTGCCGGATTATGTGGCGCGTGCCAATAACGGCGGCATCGAGCGCATACTGGTGTGATCATGAGCGCTACTTGTGAACTGTGCGCGCAAGATGGAGGCCTGGTCGTGCATCGGGACGACTTCCTGCGCGTGGTGCTGGTGGAGGATGCCGACTACCCCGGTTTTTGCCGCGTGATCTGGACTGCGCACGTGCGCGAAATGACCGACTTGCCGGTTGCGCAGCGCGCGCGCCTGATGGCCGCCGTGTGGGCGGTGGAAGCGGCGTTGCGCGAGGTCATGCAACCGCACAAGATCAACCTGGCCTGCCTCGGCAACATGACTCCGCACCTGCACTGGCACGTAATCCCGCGCTTTGCCGACGACCGCCATTTTCCGGCTCCGGTGTGGGCACCCGTCCAGCGTGACGCCACGCCGGCCAGCCTGGTGCAGCGCACGGCGCAACTACCGGCATTGCAGCA
The DNA here is from genome assembly GCA_035497775.1 of Burkholderiaceae bacterium. Classification (GTDB taxonomy): domain Bacteria; phylum Pseudomonadota; class Gammaproteobacteria; order Burkholderiales; family Burkholderiaceae_D; genus DATJCV01. The sequence goes on from DATJCV010000043.1 coordinate 5,728, forward strand.
AGCGATCCGGCGCCGGCTGACGCCGGTGATGTGAGGGCAGCGAACCGACCAAGGAGGGCATCATGGCAACAGGCTCCAAACAGACACCGGCGGCGCCGGTACCGACCGAGCTGACCGTGCGCATGCAGTCGCGCACGCTGGAAACCAGCTTCGATAATGGCCAGCAGTTCTCGCTGCCATTTGAATTCCTGCGCGTGTATTCGCCATCGGCCGAAGTACGCGGCCACGGACCGGGACAGGAAGTCCTGCAGACCGGCAAACGCGAAGTGACCTTGACTGCGCTGGAGCCGGTCGGCAATTATGCGGTGCAGCCGCACTTTTCCGATGGCCACAATACCGGCATCTATTCCTGGGATTACCTGTTGTGGCTGGGCAGCAACCAGGAAGAACTGTGGGAAGCCTATCTGCAACGGCTGGAAGCCGCCGGCTTCACGCGCGAATCCGGGCGCGACAAGCGCATGCCGATTACCATGGCAGAACTGCATCGCGCTGCCACGGCCAAACAGGAGCGGGATAAGCATCAGCCGTAAAGCGCCACTCCCACGCCGCGAAATCCGCGCCGCGCACTGCGATCGGAGTCCGATTGCACTTGTATAATGCCCATTGACCACGCACCGAGACAGGCAGGCCCTGCAATGACCAATACCACCCATTTCGGCTATCAAACCGTGGCCGAGGAAGACAAGGCGCACAAGGTGGCCGGCGTCTTTCATTCGGTCGCCACCAAATACGATGTGATGAACGATGTCATGTCGGCCGGCATGCACCGCTTGTGGAAGGCCTTCACCATTGCACGCGCCGGCGTGCGGCCGGGTTTCAAGGTACTGGATATTGCCGGCGGCACCGGCGACTTGGCGCGCGCCTTCGCCCGGCAGGCGGGACCGACCGGCGAAGTGTGGCTGACCGACATCAACGAATCGATGCTGCGTGTCGGCCGCGACCGGCTATTGAATAGCGGCCTGATCACCCCCACCTTATTATGCGATGCGGAAAAACTGCCCTTCCCCGGCAATTATTTTGACCGCGTCAGCGTCGCTTTCGGCTTGCGCAACATGACGCACAAGGAAGCGGCTCTGGCGGAAATGCGGCGCGTGCTGAAACCCGGCGGAAAATTGCTGGTGCTGGAATTTTCAAAGGTCTGGCAGCCGCTGCAAAAGCCGTATGATGTCTATTCCTTTTCGGTGTTGCCGTGGATGGGTCGCAAAATTGCGGGCGATGCCGATAGTTATCGTTATCTGGCAGAGTCGATTAGAATGCATCCCGACCAGGAAACGCTAAAAAAAATGATGCAGGACGCAGGTCTGGAGCGGGTCGAATATTTCAACTTAACGGCTGGTGTAGCCGCACTTCATACCGGAATCAAACTTTAGGAGCTTGCATGAAAAATATCTTGATGGCGCTGATGGTTGTCTTGACCACCATGACCTTGATCGTGCCGGAAGCCGAAGCTCGGCGCATGGGCGGCGGCCGCTCGTTTGGCAAACAATCGCAGGGCGTCAACCGTGCCGCCCCGACACAGTCGCAAAACGCCAACGCCGCCAAACCGGCGGCAACGCCAAACAATGCCGCCGGCGCCAAGCCGGCGTCACCGTGGCGCGGCATCCTGGGCGGCGCCTTGCTGGGCCTTGGCCTGGGCGCATTGCTGTCGCATCTCGGCCTTTCCGGCGCCATGGCCAGCATGATCAGCACGATCTTGATGGTGGCGCTGCTGGCGTTTGCCGCGATGTTCATCTTCCGCATGATTCGTCGAAAGAGCGCGCCGGCGCCGCAAGCCGCCTACGCTGGCGGCTACAACAAATCGGCCTACACGCCGGAAATCGGTTCGCGGATCGATCCGCAGCCGTCCGCATTGCAGTCGGTGCCACAGGCCTCCGGCAGCGCGGACGTCGTAACCGCTCCATGGGGCGTACCGGCCGATTTTGACGCTCCCGCCTTCCTGCGCAACGCCAAGACCTATTTCATCCGCTTGCAGGCAGCCTGGGACAAGGCCGACATCAACGATCTGCGCGAATTCACCACGCCGGAAATGTATGCCGAACTGAAAATGCAGATCCAGGAGCGCGGCGCCAATCCGAACACCACTGACGTCGTCAGCATCGACGCCGAATTGCTGGGGATTGAAACCGTCAGCGATGAATACCTGGCCAGCGTCAAGTTCAGCGGCAGGATCAGCGAAGCCGCCGGCGCCCCGGCCGAACCGTTCACCGAAATCTGGAACCTGTCGAAACCGGTTTCGGGCTCCGGCGGCTGGGCCTTGGCCGGGATCCAGCAAATCTCGTAAGCCGATGCAATAAGCCATGACAATGTGGCTGATGCACTAGCGCAAGCTGTTAAACTGGAAACCGCCCGAGGATCATCCCGGGCGGTTTTATTTTGCGACGATGACTCCTTCCCGAATTTCCCTGGTGCCAGCCGCGCTCAACCATTTGCTGAGCGCCGAACCATGGGCCCTGCGCCGCCTGGCGCCGCACGCCGGCAAGATAGCCTGCATCGATGCCGAACTCGCCGCCGTCAGGCTGCTGGTCGGCGCCGACGGCATGCTGCAGCCGGCGCCGGCTGACATCGCCGCCGATGTCACGATCCGCATCAAGCCGGTCGACCTGCCGCTGATCGCGCAACACCGCGAGCGCGCATTTTCCTACGTCAAGGTCGACGGCGACGCCGAATTCGCCAATGTGATTTCGCTGCTCAGCCAGAACCTGCGCTGGGAAGCCGAAGACGATCTGGCCCGGCTGGTGGGCGACATCGCCGCCACCCGCATTGTCAGCGGCGCCAAGAGCGTCGTCGGCAGCGCCGCTGCGGGCAGCCGCAAGCTGGCCGAGAACGTAGCGGAATACCTGGTCGAAGAACAACCAATGCTGATGCGGCCGCTCGCCGTGCGCGAATTCGCCGATCGGGTGGCCACCCTGCGCAACGATCTGGAACGCCTGTCCAAACGTATCGAACGGCTCGAAAGCGGCCGAAAAAAAGGCCCCTCGACATGATCCTGAAATCCCTGCGCGCGCTGAAAATCATGCGGGTGGCGATTCGCTATGGACTGGATGAAATCGCGATCTCGAATCTGGCCATTCCCCGTATCGCCAAACTGATCGATACGCTGATCTTCTGGCGCGACATTTCGGCACCGCGCGGCGTGCGCCTGCGCCGCGCCCTGGAAGACCTGGGCCCGATTTTCGTCAAATTCGGCCAGGTGCTGTCGACCCGGCGCGACCTGATGCCGCCCGACATTGCCGACGAACTGGCGCGCTTGCAGGATCGGGTGCCGCCCTTCGATTCCGATCTGGCGATTGCCCAAATCCAGAAGTCCCTGGGCGCTCATCCGGACCAGTTGTTCGCCAGCTTCGAGCGCACGCCGGTAGCCTCGGCCTCGATCGCGCAAGTGCACTTCGCCCGCCTGAAGAACGGCAGCGACGTCGCGGTCAAGGTGCTGCGCCCCGGCATGAAGAAAACCATCGGCGAAGACATCGCGCTGATGCATATTGCCGCCGGCTGGGTCGAACGGCTGTGGGCTGACGGCAAGCGGCTGAAGCCGAAACAGGTGGTAGCCGAATTCGACAAGTATCTGCACGACGAACTGGACCTGATGCGGGAAGCGGCCAACGCCAGCCAGTTACGGCGCAACTTCGCCAATTCGGAACTGCTGATCGTGCCCGAGATGTACTGGGACTATTGCTCGGAAGCGGTGATCGTGATGGAGCGCATGCACGGCATTCCGATTTCGCAAATCGAGCGGCTGCGCGAAGAAGGCGTCGATCTCGGAAAACTGTCGCGCGACGGCGTCGAGATTTTCTTTACCCAGGTGTTTCGTGATGGCTTCTTTCACGCCGACATGCATCCCGGCAATATCCTGGTGTCGGTGGCGCCAACCACCTTCGGTCGTTATATTGCGCTCGACTTCGGCATTGTCGGCACCCTGACCGACTTCGACAAGGATTACCTGTCGCAGAATTTTCTGGCTTTCTTTCGCCGCGATTACAAGCGCGTGGCCGAAGCCCACATCGAATCCGGCTGGGCGCCGAAGGACACACGGGTCGACGAGCTGGAGTCGGCGGTGCGTGCCTGCTGCGAACCGATTTTCGACCGGCCGTTGAAAGACATTTCGTTCGGCCAGATCCTGCTGCGGCTGTTCCAGACCTCGCGCCGCTTCAATGTCGAGGTGCAGCCGCAACTGGTGCTGCTGCAGAAGACCCTACTCAACATCGAAGGACTCGGGCGCCAGCTCGATCCCGAGCTGGATCTGTGGAAAACCGCCAAACCCTACCTGGAGCGCTGGATGACCGAGCAGGTCGGCTGGCGCGGGCTGCTCGAACGCTTGCGCGCCGAGGGGCCGCGTTACAGTCACCTGATCCCGCAACTGCCGCGCCTGGCGCACCAGGCGCTGACTCTGGGGGCGCAGCAGCCGACGCCCAGCAGCGAGCTGCTGCAAACGCTGATCGCCGAACAGAAGCGCACCAATTTCCTGCTTGGCATAGCGATCTATTTCGGCGGCGGCCTGCTCGGCGGCATCCTGGTGGCGCAAATCTTCATGCGCTGGCATCACTTGGCATTCTAGCGCCGCATCCATCTGGCAACATCTATTCAGCATGGGGAGTATGTTGAAAAATAAACCATATTTTGCCCGAAATGGGATAGTTATGGCGGGAGTATATTGTCAGGCGACAACGCTTCCCGGATTCCAACCTGCATGGCGACGGAGTCTTTGCCGATGACTGGCTTGCACTCTCGCGATCCGGCTTCTCCCGAGTTCTGGAGCGAGCGCTTCGAACAGCACTTCACGCCCTGGGATCGCGGCGGCGTGCCGGCGGCGCTGCGTCAATTTGTCGAGCGCGATCCACGGCCGCGCACGGTGCTGATTCCGGGCTGCGGCACCGGCTATGAAGCCGCCTATCTGGCGACGGCCGGCTGGCAGGTCGCCGCCATCGACTTCTCCGCCGCCGCGGTGGCGGCCGCGCGCGCCGCGCTGGGGCCGTGGGCCGGTTGCGTGCAGCAGGCCGATTTTTTTTCCTATGTGCCGCCGGCGCCGCTGCAAATGATCTACGAACGCGCCTTCCTGTGCGCGCTGCCGCGCCGCATGTGGCCGGCGGTGGCGGCACGCTGGGCGGAGCTGCTGCCGGCCGGCGCTCTGCTGGCCGGTTTCTTCTATTTCGACGAGGCGCCCAAGGGGCCGCCGTTCGGCCTCGCGCCGGCGCAACTGGAGGCGCTGCTGACGCCCGACTTCGAGCGCATCGAGGATGAGGCGGTGGATGATTCGATCGCGGTTTTCGCCGGCAAGGAACGCTGGCAGGTGTGGCGGCGCCGGTAGTTCCTGCCAACGCCGGCAGCATCGTTCATCTTGATATCTTGTTCTTTGAAATGGTTCTAATCTGTCGGGTTTCTGCGGCTATAATCGCGTGAATTTTGCCATGGGGATAGACACATCCGGACCGCGGACACCGTTCCCGGCAAGCAGCCAGTCGACCGGGCTCTTCAACCCGGCGCTTTAATGGACGCAGACGACATCTCGGTCATGCGGGCAAGCGGATGATCGAGCATATTCTTTAACCATCCCGATTCCTTCGTGTGGAGTAAAAACATCCATGAACATCACGCTGGTTTCCTTTGTCGTGTTGTACTTGCTGGGCACGCTTGCGCTGGGAGTCTGGGCCGGCACGCGCATCAAGAACACCAGCGATTTCGCCATCGCCGGCCGCAGCCTGCCGCTGATCATGGTGGTGACGACCACCTTCGCGACCTGGTTCGGCGCGGAAACGGTGATGGGCATTCCGGCCAGATTCGTCCAGGGCGGCTTGCACGACATCGTCGAAGATCCCTTTGGCGCCGGCACCTGCCTGATCCTGGTCGGCCTGTTCTTCGCCGCCAAGCTGTACCGGCTGAACCTGTTGACCATCGGCGACTTCTACCGCAACCGCTACGGCAAGGGGATCGAGGTGTTCTGCTCGGTCGCGATCATCCTCAGCTATCTCGGCTGGGTGGCGGCGCAGATCACCGCGCTCGGCCTGGTGTTCTCGGTGCTGACCAATGGCGCGATGTCGGAAACCACCGGCATGATCGTCGGCACGCTGGCGGTGCTGATCTACGTCGTGATCGGCGGCTTTCTCGCTGTCGCCTGGACCGATTTCATCCAGATGATCGTGCTGGTGATCGGCTTGAGCGCCATTGCATTTTTTTCCGCCGAACTGGCCGGGGGCGGCGCTCAGGTGATGACCATGGTGAGCGAGGGCAATCTATTGAACTTCCTGCCGCCGCCCACCTTCACCGACATCGCATTCTTCATCGCCGCGGCGATGACGATGATGCTCGGCAGCATTCCGCAGCAGGACGTGTTCCAGCGCGTGATGTCGGCCAAGAATGCGCCGACCGCGCGCACTGGCGCCATCGTCGGCGGCGCCAGCTATATCCTGTTTGCCTTCGTGCCGATGTTCATCGTCGCTTCCGCCGTCGTGGTCATGGGAAATGAGGCGCTCGACCTCGCCAAGAACGACTATCAGCGCCTGCTGCCGACCTTCATCATGAGCAAGATGCCGCTCATGATGCAGATCCTGTTCTTCGGCGCGCTGCTGTCGGCCATCAAGAGCACCTCGTCGGCCACGCTCTTGGCGCCGTCCACCAGCTTCGTCGAAAACATCCTCAAGAACCTGCGTCCGGAAATGAGCGACAAGGAACAATTGTTCGCGATGCGCTGCTCGATCGTCGTGTTCGCGGCGCTGGTGCTGGCTTATGCGATTGCGATGAAGGGCACGTCGATCTACGAACTGGTGTCTTCGGCTTACCAGGTGACGCTGGTGGGCGCCTTCGTGCCGCTGGTGATGGGCTTGTACTGGCGCCGGGCGACGACCCAGGGTGCGATCGCCTCGCTGGCGGCCGGCATCGGTACCTGGATCGTGTTCTTTCCGCAGATTTCCCCCTGGGGCGCGCATTTCCCCGGCCAGCTCGCCGGCCTGATCGCCGCGTTTGCCGGCATGATCGTCGGCTCCCTCTTGCCGCAGGTGCTGCGCAACCGCCACGAACCCCGGCAAGCGGCTCAGCACGTGCGTGCCTGAGTTCCGGACCCGGCCGCCCGCAAGTCGCCGCCGCCCGGCGGCTCGTTGCGCCGATGAAGGCGGTCGGAAAACCCTTATAATCTAGGGTTTTTGACGATTTCCTGATGAGGGGTGAGATGCCGATTTATGCTTACCGCTGCGAATCCTGTGGTTTTGCCAAGGATGTATTGCAAAAAATATCCGATGCGCCGCTGACCGACTGCTCGGCCTGCGGCCAGCCGACCTTCAAGAAGCAGCTGACGGCGGCCGGTTTCCAGCTCAAGGGGACCGGCTGGTATGCAACCGATTTTCGCGGCGGCAACAATGCCGGCGCGGCGCCCGCCGCCACCGCAGCAGACAGCAAGCCGGCCGTCGAGAGCAAGCCGGCGGCCGACGCATCTGCCACCAGCAGCGCGCCGACGACACCTTAATCGCATGACCGTGGCCGCATTTGGCGCGGCCGATGAAAAGAACACGATGCTGCGTAAATATTTCATCACCGGCTTGCTGGTCCTGGTACCCCTGGCGATCACGCTGTGGGTGCTGAACCTGATCATCGGCACCATGGACCAATCGCTGCTGCTGCTGCCGGAGCGCTGGCGGCCGGAGGCGCTGTTCGGTTTCCGGATTCCCGGCCTGGGCACCATCCTGACCCTGCTGGTGATCTTCCTGACCGGGCTGGCGGCGCGCAACTTCGTCGGCAACCGGGTGGTGCTGATGTGGGAATCGATGCTGACCCGGATCCCGGTCGTCAATTCAATCTACTCCAGCGTCAAGCAGGTGTCCGATACGCTGTTTTCGTCGTCCGGCAACGCTTTTCGCAAGGCGCTGCTGGTGCAGTATCCGCGCCAAGGCAGCTGGACCATCGCCTTTCTGACCGGCACGCCCGGCGGCGACGTGCGCAATCACCTGGATGGTGACTACATCAGCATCTACGTCCCGACCACGCCCAATCCGACTTCCGGCTTCTTCCTGATGGTGCCGCGCAGCGACGTGATCGAGCTCGATATGAGCGTCGATGCCGCCCTCAAATACATCATCTCGATGGGCGTGGTGGCACCCGAACAAGCGCGCGACAAGACCATCGTCAACCCGACCAAAATATAAATCAAGCCGGATCGCCCGGGGCCGCCTGCGCCTCGCCGCAAGGCATCACAGAAACCGAACTGGAACTCAACATGTCAATGCGAACTCACTACTGCGGCCTCGTCACCGAAGCACTGCTCGGCCAAACCGTCAGCCTGTGCGGCTGGGTCCATCGCCGCCGCGACCATGGCGGCGTCATCTTCATCGACCTGCGCGACCGCGAGGGCCTGGTCCAGATCGTGTGCGACCCGGATCGCGCCGACGTCTTCAAGCACGCCGAAGCGGTGCGCAATGAATTCTGCCTGCGCATCACCGGCATCGTGCGGGCCCGCCCGGAAGGCACCGGCAACGCCAACCTGAAGTCCGGTCAGATCGAAGTGCTGTGCCAGCAGCTGGAAGTGCTGAACCCGTCGGTGACGCCGCCGTTCCAGCTCGACGACGACAACCTGTCGGAAACCACGCGCCTGACGCACCGCGTGCTCGACCTGCGCCGACCGCAGATGCAGAACAACCTGCGCCTGCGCTACAAGGTGGCGATGGAAGTGCGCAAGTACCTCGATGAAAACGGCTTCATCGATATCGAAACGCCGATGCTGACCAAGTCGACGCCGGAAGGCGCGCGCGATTACCTGGTGCCATCGCGCGTCAACGCCGGCGAATTCTTCGCGCTGCCGCAGTCGCCGCAACTCTTCAAGCAATTGCTGATGGTCGCCAACTTCGACCGCTACTACCAGATCACCAAGTGCTTCCGCGACGAAGACCTGCGCGCCGACCGCCAGCCGGAATTCACCCAGATCGATTGCGAAACCTCGTTCCTGAACGAACAGGAAATCCGCGACCTGTTCGAAAACATGATGCGGCTGGTATTCAAGCAGGCGCTCGACGTCGAGCTGCCGAACCCGTTCCCGGTCATGGAATACTCGCAGGCAATGGGCCTGTACGGCTCCGACAAGCCGGACCTGCGCGTCAAGCTGCAGTTCACCGACCTGACCGCCGTCATGAAGGACGTCGACTTCAAGGTGTTCGCCGGCGCCGCCAACATGGAAGGCGGGCGCGTGGTCGGCTTGCGCGTGCCGGGCGGCGCAAAGGAAGGCACCGGCATGCCGCGTTCCGAGATCGACGCCTACACCCAGTTCGTCGCCATCTACGGCGCCAAGGGCCTGGCCTACATCAAGGTCAACGACAAGGCCAAGGGCCGCGATGGCCTGCAGTCGCCGATCGTCAAGAACCTGCACGACGCCGCGCTGGCGCAGATCGTCGAGCAGACCGGCGCCGAGGACGGCGACCTGATCTTCTTCGGCGCCGACAAGGCGAAAGTCGTCAACGACGCCATCGGCGCGCTGCGCGTGAAGATCGGCCATTCCGAATTCGGTCGCAAGGCCGGCTTGTTCGACGATGTCTGGAAGCCGCTGTGGGTGATCGACTTCCCGATGTTCGAATACGACGAGGAAGCGCAGCGCTGGAGCGCCTGCCACCATCCGTTCACGGCGCCCAAGGATGGCCATGAAAACTACCTGGAAACCGATCCCGGCCGCTGCATCGCCAAGGCCTACGACATGGTCCTGAACGGCTGGGAACTGGGCGGCGGCTCGGTGCGTATCCACCGCGCCGACGTCCAGAGCAAGGTATTCCGCGCGCTCAACATCGGCGACGAGGAAGCACAGCTGAAGTTCGGCTTCCTGCTCGACGCCCTGCAGTACGGCGCGCCGCCGCACGGTGGCATCGCCTTCGGCCTGGACCGCATCATCACGATGATGGCCGGCGCCGACTCGATCCGCGACGTGATTGCTTTCCCGAAAACCCAGCGCGCCCAGGATTTGCTGACGCACGCGCCGTCTCCTGTGGACGAAAAGCAATTGCGCGAATTGCACATCCGCTTGCGCAACGTTGAGCCGGCACAAAAAGCATAAGCGGCGCCAGCGCCGTTTCGGGGCATAATGAAAAGCGCGGGCAACCGCGCTTTTTTATTTGACCGTCTCTTTATAAAACCAGAGTATGTTGTCCATGCGGCCATCTTACCAGTGAAAATAGGGTTGTCTAGTGGGAGTATATGGCGGCAAACACGGTTCTGGGCGGCCTTCGGCAACGCTGTTGCTGCTTGAAAAAACAGATGTCGGGCGCATATTTCTTCAACATGAAACCCTGTTATAAAATTCCCGAATCCGTGCTGGTTGTGATCCACACTGCGGCACTCGACGTGCTGCTGCTGGAGCGCGCCGACCAGCCGGGATTCTGGCAGTCCGTGACCGGCTCGAAAAATACTCCCGAAGAACCGCTGCAACAGACGGCGGCACGCGAGGTGCGGGAAGAAACCGGGATCCGGGTGGGCGGTGCGACCCCGCAAGCCGATTCAGCGCTGGTGATTCCGCAACACAATCTTCAGGACTGGCAACTTTCCAACATCTACGACATCTATCCTGTCTGGCGTTCACGCTACGCGCCCGGCGTGACCCGCAATACCGAGCACGTGTTCGGTCTGCTGGTGCCGCCGCAGGTAGCGGTGACGCTGGCGCCGCGCGAACATCTGCGCCACTGCTGGCTGCCATACCGGGAAGCGGCGGACAAATGTTTTTCGCCGTCCAATGCCGAAGCGATCCTGCAACTGCCGCGTCACCAGGCCATGGCGCCGGCAGCAGACGCCGCACCGACGCACCGGCCATACTAGAACGAAGCGATTCATGAAACTGCGCGTAGCAACCTACAACATCCACAAGGGCGTGTCCTCGATCGGCACCCGCCCGCGCGTGCTGGGCCTGAAGCAGGCGCTGTCCTCGATGGCGGCCGATGTCGTGTTCCTGCAGGAAGTCCAGGGCCGGCACGACAGGCTGGCGGCACGCCATGCGGCCAGCTGGCCGCAGCAGCCGCAATACGATTTCCTGGCTGGCGAATCGCACCACGCGGCCTACGGCATGAATGCCGTCTACAACCATGGGCATCACGGCAACGCGTTGTTGAGCGCGTTTCCGATCGCTTCCTGGGATAACAAGAACGTCTCCGACCATGCCTATGAATCGCGCGGCATCCTGCATTGCGTGATCCAGGCGCCGACCACCGAAGTCCATTGCTACGTGGTGCATCTGGGCTTGTTCGGCGGCGGCCGCCGGCGCCAGACCGATGCCCTGATCGAAGCGGTCGGCGATACCTCGCCCAGCGGCTCGCCGATCATCATCGCCGGCGATTTCAACGACTGGAGCAACCAGTTGAGCAGCTCGCTGCGCGCCGATCTGGGCGTGCGCGAAGTGTTTGATGAGCGGGTGACGGCGGCCGGCTTCGGAACCTATCTGCGGCAATTGAGCGGCCGCCAGCGGAAAATCCTGCAGCCGGCGCGCACCTTTCCGGCGGCGCTGCCGTGGCTGCGGCTGGACCGCATCTATGTGCGCGGCTTCAAGGTGGAGTCCGCCCAGGTTTTGCGCGGCGCATCGTGGGCTAAACTATCGGATCACGCGCCGATCGTGGCCACGCTGGAGCTGATGTAATCGGATAAAAGAAGCCCGCGCCGCATGGTGCCGCATCCAGTTTCGCTCACCCACAGAATGCAGACGAGGATTTGCCACAGATGCTGACTTTTCCATGCGCACGGTAAGCTTCACCGGCAACAACCAGATCACGCTGCTGCAATCGGGCGCGCAATTCTTCCCATCGCTGATCGATGCCATCGATCGGGCCTGCCACGAAATTTTCCTTGAAACCTATATCTTCACGCTGGACGCCACCGGCGTGCTGGTGCGCGATGCATTGCAGCGCGCCGCCCGGCGCGGGGTGGCGGTGTACGTCGTGGTCGACTGGCTGGGCACCGGGCGCGCCACCTGCAATCTGCTGCGCCAGCAACTGGGCGCCGCCGGCGTCCATTTCCGCAGCTTCAACCCATGGTTCCGGCGCGGGGTCGCCCGCACCCATCGCAAGATCTGCGTCACCGATCGCGACTATGCGTTTGTCGGCGGCCTCAACATCAACGATGACATGGTCTCCGACCGCAACCCCAAGGTAGCGCTGCCGGCACCGCGCTGGGACTTCGCGATCCGCATCAGCGGCACGCTGGTGGCAACCATCTACCTGGAAATGACTGCGCAATGGACCCGCCTTGGCAATATGAAGCTGCTGGCGCGCTGGGAAAATTTTCGCCGCAGCCGCGCCCTGTTGCAGCCCGCCGGCGGCGGTCCGGCGCAGGCCGGGCTGGTGCTGCGCGATAACCTGCGCGACCGCCGCACGATCCAGCGCGCCTATCTGCAGGCGCTGGGCCGTGCGCACCGCAACGCCTTGCTGGCCACTCCGTATTTCGCGCCGGGGCGCAAGCTGCGGCGGGCCCTGGAAGCGGCCGCACAGCGTGGCGTGAAAGTCACGCTGCTGCTCGGGGTGGGCCAATTCCGCCTGCAGGATGCCATCGCGCACTCGTTCTACCCAAAGTTGCTGGCTTGCGGCGTGCGCATCTTCGAATACCGCAAGACCGATCTGCACGCGAAAGTCGCGGTGGTCGATGACGAGTGGGCCACGGTCGGCTCCAGCAACTACGATGGGCTCTCCTTGTTCGTCAATCACGAGGCCAACGTGGTGGTGCAGGATCATGCCTTCGCAGAGGAGCTGCGCAGGCAGATCGAAAGCGCGGTGGCGCAGGCGGTGCCGATCCGGCGCGCCGAATTCGCCCATATCCGCTGGTCGAGGCGGCTGCGCAACGGCGCGGTATTTCTGTTGTATCGGGCGCTGATCCGGCTGGTGTCCTGGGGCCGCTACGACTGAGCTATGGCGCCAGTTGTGCCGGCGGCCGGTCCAGTGCCGGATAGTGGCGGAAAATTCCGCTCTGGTTGAACGGCAGGCGGCGCCGCGATGCCAGGTATTTTGCCACGCGCGCTTCGGCCGCAACCCGCTCATGCAGCGCGATCAGCAACGGATAGTCGGCCGCCAGCCGGCGCATGGTCCGGGGATACGCGTAACGCAGGCCGGCCATGATCTGGAACAGCGACAAATCCACATACGACAAGGCGGCCCCTACCGTGTGCTCGCTGCCATCCGGGTTGCGGCGCATCACCTGTTCAAAATAATCGAGGAACTTCGGCAGCCGCGCAGCCGTGAAATCGGCAGCGCGCCGCCGGGCTTCGGCCTTCTGCTGTTCGTAGTACAGGCTGCTGGCGATCGGATGATGGCTGTCATGGATTTCCGTCACCAGGTCGGCGATGGTCAGCTGCAATTGGTGCGCCCACAGGCGGCTCGCTTCATCCTCCGGCACCAGTTGCAGGCGCGGCCCAAGGAACAGCAGGATATTGGCGGTCTGGCCGATCAGCAGATCGCCGGCTTGCAGATACGGCGGCGCGAACGGCGGTCGTACCACGGCTTCGTCTTCGAGGAAATGCATCAGGGGCGGCAGCCCCATCCCACTGCGCACCGAGCGCCGCGCGACGTCGACATAATCGGCACCGGCCTGCTCCAGCGCCAGCCGGATGAATTCGCCGCGTCCCTGGATTGTCGGCCAGTAATACAGCTGATAGCGCATCGGATCGCTCCTCCGGTCAAGCTTCAGAACCGCTGGTACCCCGCCAGATACCGCCATTGCCCGAGCGGCAAGCCAGCCATCGGCACGCGGCCGATGCGGATCCGCTTGATGCTCAGCGCCGTCAAACCGGCCTGCTCGCAGATGGCGGAGATCTGCCCGGCTTGCGGCGCCTTGAGCGCGAAACGCAGCCGGGTTTCGTTTTGCCAGCTGACCTTGGCCGGCGCCAGCAGCTTGCCATTCCAGCGCAAGCCCTGATTCAGCCGCGCCAGGCTGTCCGCTGCCGCACTTGCGACGGCGCCGGCTTCGACAATATATTCCTGCTCCGTGCTGGCAAGGTCATCCACCAGCTTGCGCGCCACCCGCCAATCCTGCGTCAATACCTGCAGGCCGCCGGCGGCGGCTTCCAGCGGCGCGACCAGCGTCAAGCCGTCCAGGTGCCGCTTCAGGAAACGGATGCGGGTATGGTCGTCGGCGGCATGTGCCTCCTGGGTAAGCAGTGGTAGCAGCGCCGCGAC
>DATJCV010000044.1:0-3985 GCA_035497775.1 Burkholderiaceae bacterium
ATCCTCGACAATCTTTGGCGCATGCTGGCGCCCAATGGTAAATTGCTGTTTGTGACCTGCTCGCTGTGGCCGCAGGAATCCGAGGCGCAAGCTGCGGCATTCGCCATGCGGCACCAGGCACGCCGTCTGGACGCGCCCGGCCAATTGCTGCCGACGGCCAGCGCAACGACCGAACATGACGGCCTGTTTTATGCGCTGTTTCAAAAAACCTGATGCGCGTATTTTTTTCAACCCCTGGTGCAAGCCTATTGAGCGGATATTTATCCGCGGCCGGATCCGCGTGAGGCGACGACTTTCTCATCTTTCCCTGTCATGGTTGCTGGCACTGCTGCTGGGCGGCGTGCTGCTGGCGCCATCCGGCGCACGCGCCGCCGAGCAGGTCGAGCTGCTCCAAGCCAGCCTGGAGAGCAGCGACGAAGGCTACAAGCTGGCGACCACCTTTTCCTTGGACCTCAACCACGGACTGGAAGACGCACTGAACCGCGGCGTGCCGCTGTACTTCACGACCGATGTCGAAATCACGCGCCCGCGCTGGTACTGGTTCGACGAAAAAGCGATCCGCACCTCGCAAACCGTGCGCATTTCCTACAATGTGCTGACGCGCCGCTATCATGCCGGCGTGACCGGCCAGCTGCAGCAAAGTTTCAATACGCTGGACGATGCGCTGGCGCTGGTACGGCGCCCGAACCGCTGGGTGGTCGCCGGCAAAAATGCGCTGAAAACCGGTGAGACGTATCAGGTCGCGCTACGCATGGGACTGGACGTGGCCCAATTGCCGAAGCCGTTCCAGGTCAATGCGCTGAACAATAGCGACTGGCGGCTGTCGTCCGACTGGAAGTCCTTCAACCTCAAGGTGGAATAGTGGTGACGCGGGCCTTGCGCTACATGCTGGTGGTGGGCGGAGCCATTGTTGGCATCCTGTTATTCCTGCTGGCCTCGGCCTCCGAGAATTCGGCCCTGTTCGACCAGCACTATCCATGGTTGCTGGGTCTGAACGCGCTGGTGGCGGCGGCCCTGCTGGCGCTGGTCGTGCTGCTGCTGGCGCGCCTGTACCAGCGCTACCGGCGCCGCAAGTTCGGCTCGCGCCTGATGGCGCGGCTGGTGCTGCTGTTCGCCGTGGTCGGCATTCTGCCGGGCCTGGTGATCTATCTGGTGTCGGTGCAGTTCGTGTCGCGCTCGATCGAATCGTGGTTCGACGTGCGGGTCGAGTCGGCGCTGGAATCCGGCCTCAACCTGGGGCGCTCCGCGCTCGATTCCTCGCTGCACGATCTGAGCGATCGCGCGCGCGCGATGGCGCGCGAGCTGGCCGATCTGCCGGACAATGCCCAGGTACGGCAATTATCCGGGCTGCGCGACCAAACGCAGGAAGCCACCATCGTCAGCGGCAACGGCCAGATCATCGCCATGACCGGCACCCAGTTGACGGCGCTGATGCCGGAATTGCCGAGTGCGGCGATGCTGCGCCAGGCGCAAATGACGCGTGGCTTTGCCGCGATCGAAGGCAGCGCCGACATCGCAGCCGACCCCGATGCATCGAGCGCCCTGGATGCCGCAACCGGCCTGCGTTTGCGGGTCGTGGTGACGATTCCGAATTCCAGCAGTGCGCTGGCGTTGCGCAGCGAAGCCCGTTTCCTGCAATTGATCCAGCCGGTGCCAACCCCGCTCGCGGTCAACGCCGAAGCGCTGCGGCAGGCCTACAGCGAATACCAGCAGCGTTCGCTGGCGCGCTCCGGCCTGCGCAAGATTTATCTGGTGACGCTGACCCTGACCCTGCTGCTGGCGATTTTCGGCGCCATCGCCAGCGCCTTCCTGATCGCCAGCGACCTCGCCAAGCCGCTGCTGCTGCTGGCGGAAGGCACCAAGGCGGTGGCCGAAGGCGATCTGTCGCCGCGCCCGATCAGCAGCAGCAACGATGAGCTGGGCACGCTGACGCAATCGTTCAACACGATGACGCGGCAATTGCATGACGCCCGCGCCGCAGTCGAAAAAAACCGGCTGGCACTGGAAAACGCCAAAGCCTATCTGGAATCGGTGCTGGCCAACATGTCGGCCGGCGTCATGGTGCTGGATGGCGAATTCCGGCTGGTGACTTCCAATCAGTCGGTCGAGCGCATCCTGCAACAAGACGTGGCCAGTCATATCGGCCAGCCACTGGCGGCAATCGGCGGCCTGCACGGATTTTCCGAAGTGGTTACCAGCGCTTTTTCCGAACAGAGCGCGCAGTCGGCCGCGGCCAGCAGCGGCGCCGGCCAGCTGCACTGGCAAAAACAGATCGAGATCGCTCGCGGCGATGGCGAGGGCGACGGCATCGCGCTGCTGGCGCGCGGCACTCGGCTACCGATGGAACATGGCCTGGGCTATCTGGTGGTGTTCGACGATATTTCCGACGTCATCTCGGCTCAGCGCTCGGTCGCCTGGGGCGAGGTGGCGCGGCGCCTGGCGCACGAAATCAAGAATCCGTTGACACCGATCCAGCTCTCCGCCGAACGGCTGCAGATGAAGCTGGAAAGCAAGCTGGACGCCGCCGCCGCCGCCCTGCTGAGCAAGGGCACTACTACCATCGTCAACCAGGTGGCGGCGATGCAGCGCATGGTGGACGATTTCCGCGACTATGCACGAACCCCGCCGGCCATACCGACCGGACTGGACCTGAATGCGCTGATCAGCGAAATCCTGAACCTGTATCTGGACGATATCGAACGCGGTACGATCCGGCTGCAACTGGCGCCGGACTTGCCCAAGATCATGGGCGATGCGACCCAGTTGCGGCAAGTGGTCCATAATCTGTTGCAGAATGCCCAGGACGCGGTGCATGAACAGGATGGCGCGACGCCGGCAGCGGCGCGGATTGACGTGATCACCGAGGAGGTGCGCTACCAGGGCGCCGATGGCGCCGCCCACAGTGCGGTGCGCCTGTCGATTGCCGATAACGGTCCCGGCTTCGCGCCCAAAATCCTGGCACGCGCGTTTGAACCCTACGTCACCTCCAAACCGCGCGGCACCGGCCTTGGCTTGGCGATGGTAAAAAAAATCATCGAAGAACATGGCGGCCGCATCGACATCCGCAACCGCGCGGACGGCAAGGGGGCAAAAGTGGCGATTTTGCTGTTAAAGTTAGTCGCTTGACGAATTAGCAAATTCATATCATATGGCGGTCGACAATGACGCCCCCAAGTTTGAAAAGGGCTGAATGGAAATTAGGAAGGTACAGGCATGGCAAATATCCTCGTAGTCGATGATGAAATGGGCATCCGCGAATTGCTCTCGGAAATCCTGGGCGACGAAGGGCATGTGGTGGCAACCGCGGAAAATGCACAACAGGCCCGTGCCGCCCGCCACGCCGGGGCGCCGGACCTGGTGCTGCTGGACATCTGGATGCCGGACACCGATGGCGTCACGCTGCTCAAGGAATGGCAGCATGACGGCCTGCTGACGATGCCGGTGATCATGATGTCGGGGCATGCCACCATCGACACCGCGGTCGAGGCAACCCGTATCGGCGCGCTCAATTTCCTCGAAAAACCGATCGCACTGCAGAAATTGTTGAAGGCGGTACAGCACGGCCTGGCATATAATCACGAGCCGGCATCGAACGCGGCGCACCCGGTACGCATGCCGCCGTCGGCCTCCAGCGTCACCGTCGCGCCAGCCGCGGTGGCGCCATTCGTGGCCCGCCTTGCCGAGAACACGCTGGCGGCAGTCGATCACCGGCTCTCCGCCTCATTCGAGCTGCCGCTGCGCGAAGCACGCGACAACTTCGAGCGCGCCTATTTCGAACATCACCTGGGGCGTGAAAACGGCAGCATGACCCGCGTCGCCGAAAAAACCGGACTGGAACGCACCCACCTGTACCGCAAGCTGAAGCAGCTTGGTGTCGAACCGGGCAAGCTCGCCAAGAAAGGCGGATGACTCCGGCCACGCTGGTGTGCGGCGGCCGGGCGGCGGCACGCGAACAGGCCATTGCGACGGCAATCCAGGCGGCGTG
>DATJCV010000045.1:0-12158 GCA_035497775.1 Burkholderiaceae bacterium
ACTACCAGTTCGCCGGAAGCGAGCCTGATGATGTTGACAACTACACCAATCGGGCACCGTATCCCATGCTGCACCTGCTGCGCGAAGAAAGCGTCGCGCGCGCGGTCGCATCGTTTCCCGACGCGGCCGACATTTTCGAAAAAAACATCGCGACATTGCGTGCGCTCGGCCCCGAGGCGCTGCATCGCCACGGTTTCTCGACCCGGCAAGACGCCGAGATCGAAATCGACTCCGGCTCGTCTGCTGACCGGCTGAAATCGTAGCAGCAGGACGAACTGCGGCCCACATTCGTTTTTTGTGCGAGTATATTGTTTTTTAGAGGAAATAGAATGGTCTTGCTAGATGATAGACCATTTTGACGGCACTACCAAACCTTGCCGAATGCGACACGGTAAGAGCGGTTAGTTCAAATCAAATTGAGTATTTGCAACTTATTGCTACAACCAATATCCAATTCAACTTGAACAATCGATCGATGCGGCGGAAAGCCTTGGAAACGCGTTCGGTTTATTGCAAAAAATCAACATCAAGCTTGGTTTTTTTATATAATCTGATTACAGATTGCAACTTTTTTGAAAGAAATGTGTTCTAACATCGACAATATGAACTGAATTCTTCTTATTTTGCCAAATCAACATTCCAATGACAAATTTACAACCATCATGAATACGACCCCAAACGACACCCCGACTACGAGTAACAAACTGGAAGACCAGGTTGCTTACGATCCGAACCATCTTCTGGACTCGCTAATTGAAAAGCTCGGCTTGAAAAACGATGCCGCGTTGTCGCGTGCACTTGAAGTCGCACCACCCGTGATCAGCAAAATCCGTCATCGCCGCTTGCCGGTAGGCGCCTCGCTGCTGATCAGAATGCATGAAGTGAGCGACTTGAGCATCCGCGACTTGCGCATCTTGATGGGCGATCGCCGCGAAAAATTCCGTATCAGCGACAAGCAGTTCAAGCCGAAACAAGCCGACGCCAAGCCCCAGCAATAAACGCGGCTCAGCTTCCTGCTCAGGCAGGAAAGATCCCGGTTGACAGGTATCGATCGCCGCGGTCGCAGACCACAAACACGATCGTTGCGTTTTCAACCGTTTGCGCCACGCGCAGCGCGACGCAACATGCACCTGCCGCGGAAATCCCACCGAAAATCCCCTCTTCCGCGGCCAGCCGACGCGCCATCTGTTCAGCGTCGGCCTGGGTCACCGTTTCCAGTTGATCCACCCGCTGTTTTTCGTAAATCTTCGGCAGATAGGCTTCCGGCCATTTGCGAATGCCGGGAATCTGCGACCCTTCCGACGGCTCGGCGCCGATGATTCGAATCTCTGGATTGCGCTCCTTCAGATAGCGCGAGACACCCATGATGGTGCCGGTGGTGCCCATGGCACTGACGAAATGGGTAATCGTGCCATCCGTGTCGCGCCAGATCTCCGGGCCGGTGGTTTCATAATGGGCACGCGAGTTATCGGGATTGGCAAACTGGTCGAGGATTCTGCCGCCGCCGTCTTTTTGCATTTTTTCAGCCAGGTCGCGCGCATATTCCATGCCGCCTGTCTTTGGCGTCAGGATAATCTTGGCGCCATAGGCGACCATGCTCTGGCGCCGTTCCGCGCTCAGATTTTCCGGCATCAGTAACACCATCTTGTAGCCGCGCACCGCCGCTGCCATGGCCAGCGCAATGCCGGTATTTCCGCTGGTGGCTTCAATCAGCGTATCGCCAGGCTTGATCTCGCCGCGCTCTTCGGCGCCCTTGATCATTGCCAACGCCGGCCGGTCCTTGACCGACCCGGCCGGATTGTTTCCTTCCATTTTGGCCAGGATGATGTTGTTGCGCGCCGCACCCGCCTCGCCAACGATGTGTTTGAGTTGCACCAGTGGCGTATTGCCGATGGTCTCTTCGATAGTCATGTAGCGCATGGTGACACTGTGTCCGATTACAAAACGACTATTCTAATCCGAGACGCCAGCGGGCGTATCACATGCGCCCGAGGCACACGCCAATAAAAAAGCCCCGTAAGCACGGGGCTGGACCTGCGAGAAGCATGTTTATTTCTTCGGCTCGGTCTTGGCGGCATCGGTTTTCTTCCCCTTGTCCATGCCTGGCATGGCAGCTTTTGGGGCAGGTCCGGATTTTTTCATGTCCGCCTTGGCCGCCGCCGGTGGATTCGGCTTGGATTGACCGTTGATGGTCAAGCCAGCCTGGGACAAATGAGTCGATTTTTTATCGCCGACTCCCTTGACACGCTTTGCAAAGTCATCCCAATCCTTGAAATCGCCACCCTTCTTGCGCTCGTCGATGATACTTTTCGACATGGCGGGGCCGATGCCCTTGACGCCGTCCAAGGCAGCCTGATCCGCCTTGTTGGCATCCACCTGAGCGAACGCAAATCCCATCGTGACAAGCAACGCAACAATCGCTAGCAACAGTTTTCTCAACATGAGGCTCTCCGATCGATTAACCATCTTTGCAGGGGAAGCGCAGTGTGAATGCGCTTGTTCGCATGAACGCTTGGTCCACCATGCGGTGGACCGGAGCCAGTGTAATTCCGATTTATTCAATAAACAATTCTTCCCTGCTGACGACCGAGGCGCCCAGCTTGCCCACCACAATGCCGCCGGCGCGGTTGGCCAGGGCCACCGCATCCGCCAGTTCCATCCCGGCAGCCAGCATGACCGCCAGCGTGGCAATCACGGTGTCGCCCGCGCCGGAAACGTCATACACTTCGCGCGCCATGGCCGGGATATGTAAGACGCTCTCTGCGGTATATAGAGACATACCTTCCTCCGAGCGCGTCAGCAACAGTGCCTCCAGCCCGAGCGACTGGCGCAATTGTTGCGCCTTGGCGGTCAGGTCCGCCTCGCTTCTCCAGCTACCGACCGCCTGTTTCAATTCGCCTCTGTTTGGCGTCAGGATCGAGGCGCCGGCGTAGATCGAGAAATCCTCGCCTTTCGGATCCACCAGTATCCGGATGCCGGCGTTTCTCGCCGCGGCAATCATTTCCGCGGCATTAGCCAAGCTTCCCTTGGCGTAATCAGACAAGACCACCAGATCGTATTGCGGCAACAATGCATTGAATTCAGTCAATTTGTCGCGCAGCACCACGCTGCCTGGCGCGTCTTCAAAATCGATTCGCAACAACTGCTGTTGCCGCCCAATGACGCGCAATTTGATGATGGTCGAAACGGTAGCATCGCGTTGCAGATGGCTACGAATCTTCGAGCCGAGCAACAGACCGTCCACCGCATCCCCCGCTTCGTCGGCGCCGACAATGCCGAGCAGCCCAGTTTGCACGCCCAAAGCCGCGACATTGCGCGCAACGTTGGCGGCGCCCCCGAGCCGCTCTTCACGCTTCTCGATTCGTACCACCGGTACCGGCGCCTCTGGCGAAATGCGATTGACTGCGCCAAACCAGTACCGATCCAGCATCACATCACCCGCCACCAGGATGCGTGCCTGCTCCAGTGCAGCCAGAAGCGGCGGCCTCATGTGCGCGTCAGCACCGAACGCCCGATGCCGTGATACTCGAAACCGGCATGCGCCATCACCTCCGGCGCGAACAGATTGCGTCCATCAAAAATGACCGGCGCTTTCAGACGCGCCCGCACCTGATCGAAGTCCGGACTGCGGAAGGCTTTCCATTCGGTCACGATCGCCAGGGCATCAGCATCCTGCAAGGCATCCATCGGGCTGTCGGCGAATCGAATCCGCGCCAGCGCCGACGCGGAACCGGCCAGATCAAGCGCCAACACCCGCTTTGCCTCCGTCATCGCCACCGGGTCGTACACCGTGACCGTCGCGCCGCGTTCGATCAATTCGAGCAACAACACGCGCGAGGGGGCCTCTCGCATATCGTCGGTATTCGGCTTGAAGGCCAGACCCCATAGCGCAAAATGCCGGCCCGCCAGGTCTTGTCCGAAACGCGCAACGATTTTCTTGCCGAGGATATGTTTCTGCCGATCGTTGACAGCCTCCACCGCATGCAAAATCAGCAAATCCTGGCCATGGTCGCGCGCGGTGCGCGCCAGGGCTTGCACGTCCTTCGGGAAGCATGAACCGCCATAGCCGCAGCCGGCGTATAAAAAACTGCGTCCAATGCGCGGATCGGAGCCGATGCCGTGCCGAACCGCTTCGATATCGACGCCCACCTGGTCAGCCAGATTGGCCAATTCGTTCATGAACGAAATACGGGTGGCCAGCATGGCATTTGCCGCATATTTGGTGAATTCCGCCGAGCGCACGTCCATCCAGAAGGTACGCTCGTGGTTACGATTGAAGGGTGTATAGAGCTGCGTCATCAGCGCCCGCGCCTGATGGCCTTCGGCAGTCGAATCGCAGCCGATCACGATGCGGTCTGGTCGCATGAAGTCCTCTACCGCCGCGCCTTCCTTCAGGAATTCCGGATTGGAAACCACTGAAAACGGCGTCGCCGCATGCTGCACGCCACGCGCACCCAATTCAGCCTGGATCGCCGCGCGCACCTTATCGGCGGTCCCGACCGGCACCGTCGACTTGTCCACGATCACCGTGAATTGCGTCATGTGACGACCGATATTGCGCGCTGCAGCCAGTACATATTGCAGGTCGGCCGAGCCATCCTCATCCGGTGGCGTGCCGACCGCGATGAACTGGATTTCGCCGTGCGCCACGCTAGCGGCCACGTCCGTGGAAAACTCGAGCCGGCCGGCGGCCCGATTGCGCTCAACGATTTCCCCCAGACCCGGCTCATGGATCGGGATGCCGCCACTATTCAAGAGGTCGATTTTGGCTTGATCGAGATCGAGGCAAAAGACGTGGTTGCCGAGTTCGGCCAGACACGCACCTGTCACGAGACCGACGTAGCCGGTGCCAATAATAGTTATTTTCATGGTGATATTTGATAGTGGGGCGCGGTGGGCAAAGGTCCATGCGGCGCCGCGGATTAAAATTCAATTCATGACATTCAGTTCTTCGGTGCGCCGCGGCGGATACGTTTCCCATTGGCTGCAACCGGGACATTGCCAATAGAACTGCCGCGCCTTGAAGCCGCAGTGGCTGCACTGGTAGCGTGCCAGTTTCTGGGTATAGCCGTGCACCAGGTTTTTGACCAGCGATAACTCCGGGCGCACTTCAGGACGGGCCTCCATCAAGCGCGCCTCCAGCAGTTTGTCCAATCCGAGCAAGGTCGGCGTGCGGCGCAGCTCGTCGCTGACCAACCGGTTGGCCGCATCGACTCCTTCCAGCTCCAGAACAGCCTTGAATACGACCTCTAGCAAATCGATGGAGGGCGCCTCGGCCAGATAGGATTTCAGCAGATTCAAGCCTTCCTGGGCACGCTCGACCGCACGATAGCCATCCATCAGACGCTGTGCCACCAATGCCACATGCGGCACACTTTGCTGCTCGACCCGGCGCCAGACCAACAAGGCGCCTTCAATATCGCCCTGTGCCAAGTGAACGTCGCCCAGCAGCAGCGTCGCGCGCACATTCTTGCGGTCCGCCGCCAGTGCCTTTTCCAGCCATGCGGTCGCGGCATCCACATGCGTATGCACCAGTTCGTCTTGCGCCAGTTCGCAGTAGAACTGGGCAATTTCGCGCTGACGGCTGCCAGCGCCCGATTCCTGCAAGCCGCGCGCCGCCTCGATGGCACGCGGCCATTCCTTTTCGCGCTGGTAAATTTCCAGCAATGCGCGCCGTGCCTGAGCGCTATATGGGGTATCGACCAACAGGTTGAATGACTCTTCGGCGCGATCCAATAGACCGGCTTTCAGATAATCCTGCCCCAATTCGTACTGTGCATGCACCTGGTGTTCCTGGATCAAGTCGGGCCGGGCCAACAGATTCTGATGCACCCGGATCGCCCGTTCGGTTTCGCCGCGGCGGCGAAACAGGTTGCCAAGCGCAAAATGCAGCTCCACCGTTTCCGGATCCAACTGGACAACTTCGATGAAGGCATCGATAGCCTTGTCGGGCTGTTCGTTCAGTAAAAAATTCAAGCCCTTGAAATAGCCGCGCGGCAAACTGCGCGATTCCGACAACAACTGGTTGATATCGACGCGCGCCGCAACCCAGCCCAGCGCGAAAAACACCGGAATGCCAAGCAACCACCAGATTTCGAATTCCATACCGGATCAACAGAAGGAGCAAAATGACAGAATTAACATCGACCGTGTCATTGCATTGTCATGGGTTCGCGATCGTATCGGCCGGCGCCGGATAAGCCTGCGCCAAATGCTGCGCGTCGGCCTCTTTTTGCAGGGCAGCGATCTGTTTTTTCTGACGTGAGAGCTGGCGCCGATGGCGAAACAAGGTCGGCATCATTGCCAACACGCCCAACACCGCGCCGCAGACGAAAAAAACCAGCAATACCAAGACCAGCGGGCCCCTGGTTTCGTAGCCGAAGAAAAACTTCAGCGTGACCTCATCCTTATTGATCAGGGCAAAGCCGAAGAACACGATAAAGATCAGCACCGCAACAATTCTGGCAATCATTTTCATGGTGCAGTTCCTTATTGGTCGTTGGCGAGACAAACGAAATTGTACGTGAAACCAACACAGTGAAGGCTAACTTGCATTGCAAGCCATGCAGCGTCCTCTGCGGCCAGCCGTAAAAAAACGGCATCCGCAGATGCCGTTTTTATAATAACAATTGTGGGACAGGATTTTTTTACAGTATACAGGGCGCAGATGAGAAAACGCATCCCGCCATGACGACTAGTCTTCCTTGATCGGTTGCCCAACCATCGCATCGACCCGCTCACGCAACTCCTTGCCCGGCTTGAAATGCGGCACCCGTTTTTCCGGGACCATCACCTTTTCACCTGACTTCGGATTACGTCCAATGCGCGGCGGCCGGCTATTCAACGAAAAGCTGCCGAAACCGCGAATTTCGATGCGCTGGCCGGTAGCCAGCGCATCGGTCATCGCGTCGAGGATGGTCTTGACCGCATAATCCGCATCCTTGGTTACCAATTGCGGGTAACGTTCTGCCAGACGAGCGATCAACTCCGACTTTGTCATGGGCAGCGCCGCCCCTTAGTTCTTGTTGTCGAGCTTGGCTTTCAGCAACGCGCCGAGACTGGTGGTGCCGGATGCGGCATTCGAGTCGGCAGCCATCTTGTGCATCGCTTCCTGCGTTTCGACATTGTCTTTCGCCTTGATCGACAGCTGAATGCCGCGTGCCTTGCGATCGATATTCAAGACCAGCGCTTCGACGGTATCGCCGACTTTCAGGTGGGTACCGGCGTCTTCCACACGATCCCGCGAGATCTCGGAAGCACGCAGATAGCCTTCGACTTCGTCCGACAACTGGATCACGGCGCCCTTCGGCTCGACCGACTTGACGGTGCCGGTGACGATTGCACCCTTGTCGTTCATGGCGGCGAAGTTGTTGAACGGGTCGCCTTCGAGCTGCTTGACGCCCAGCGAAACGCGTTCACGTTCAACGTCGATTGCCAACACGATGGCTTCCAGCTCATCGCCCTTCTTGAACTTGCGCACGGCTTCTTCGCCGGCTTCTGTCCAGGACAGGTCGGACAGATGCACCAGGCCGTCGATATTGCCGGACAGGCCGATGAACACGCCGAAGTCGGTGATCGACTTGATCGCGCCCTTGACCTTGTCGCCCTTCTTGTGGGTGACCGCGAAGTCGTCCCACGGATTGGCCTTGCACTGCTTCATGCCGAGCGAAATACGACGACGTTCTTCGTCGATTTCCAGGACCATGACTTCGACTTCGTCGCCCAGCTGGACGACCTTGTTCGGGGCCACGTTCTTGTTGGTCCAGTCCATTTCGGACACGTGCACCAATCCTTCGATGCCTTGCTCGACTTCGACGAATGCGCCGTAGTCGGTCAGGTTGGTGACCTTGCCGAACAGGCGCGTGCCTTGCGGGTAGCGGCGCGAGAGGCCGGTCCAAGGATCGTCGCCCAGTTGCTTGACGCCCAGCGAAACGCGGTTTTTCTCTTGATCGTACTTGAGCACCTTGGCCGTGATTTCCTGGCCGACCGACAGCACTTCCGACGGATGACGCACGCGGCGCCATGCGAGATCGGTGATGTGCAGCAGGCCGTCGATGCCGCCGAGGTCGACGAATGCGCCGTAGTCGGTGATGTTCTTGACGACGCCGTTGACGATGGTGCCTTCCTTCAGGGTTTCCATCAGCTTGGCGCGCTCTTCGCCCATCGACGCTTCCACCACCGCGCGGCGCGACAGCACCACGTTGTTGCGCTTGCGGTCGAGCTTGATGACCTTGAATTCGAGGGTCTTGCCTTCGTACGGCGTGGTGTCCTTGACCGGACGGGTATCCACCAGCGAACCCGGCAGGAACGCGCGGATGCCGTTGGTCAGCACGGTCAGGCCGCCCTTGACCTTGCCGTTGACGGTGCCGGTGACGATTTCGCCCGATTCCATCGCTTTTTCCAGCGACAGCCAGGAAGCGAGACGCTTGGCCTTATCGCGCGACAGGATGGTGTCGCCGAAGCCGTTTTCCAGCGATTCGATCGCGACCGAAATGAAGTCGCCGACGTTGACTTCGAGTTCGCCATTGTCGTTCTTGAATTCTTCAATCGGAATGAAAGCTTCCGATTTCAGGCCGGCGTTGACGATCACGAAGTTGTGGTCGAAGCGAACGACTTCCGCCGAAATCACTTCGCCGGAGCGCATGTCCTGGCGTGTCAGCGATTCTTCAAAAAGAGCGGCAAAACTTTCCATACCAACGGCAGTTTCTTGGGTGGTGGCAACAGTAGACATAAGATAAAAGTGTGGGGGTTGGCCAATATCGATGCGGATTCAGAATATCCAGATCACAACGATTACTGGGTTAGGTTCATCAACGCCTGGCCAGACCTTGCATCCAGCCAGACAACAGCACTACAAGAACAGGCAGCAATTCAGTCAGTGCTACCGGTCCGTCTCAGCGTACCAACCGAGTATCCGTTCAACCGCCTGATCCGCAGTCATGTCGGAAGTATCGAGGAGATACGCCCCATGCGCCGGCTTCAGCGGCGCGACCGAGCGACTTGAATCGCGCTCATCCCGCTCTGCCAAATCCTTTGAAAGGTCTTGCATACTAGCAGAAAAACCCTTGTCAATCAATTGCTTATAACGGCGATCGGCGCGCGCTGCAACACTTGCGGTGAGGAATATCTTGAGCCTTGCATCGGGGAAAATCACACTACCCATATCGCGCCCATCCGCCACCAAACCGGGGGCCACGCGAAAACCCAATTGCAAGCCGCGCAGGGCCTGCCGCACCGCCGGCAACGAGGCAATGCGCGAGGCGGCGTTCCCCACCGCTTCGGCCCGGATCGCATCGGTCACATCGTCGTCTCCCAACCAGATGCGATCGGCGACGAAGCGACACGGCAAACGGTCGGCCAGTTCGGCCAGCGCCGCTTGATCGTCCAGTGTCAGCTCGTCACGCAACGCCGACCAGGCAACCAGGCGGTACAGCGCCCCGGAATCAAGATAATGAAAGCCGAGGCGCTGCGCCACTTTTTGTGCGACCGTGCCTTTGCCGGAAGCGGTCGGGCCGTCAATCGTGATGACGGGGATGGATGTGGGTGACATCAAATAATTTAAAGTGCGTAACGATTTGAACGGAGTATAGGGAAAAATACAGCTTTTCCGCTTGCAAAATAAAGTGAGTTAAAAAATACTCCAGACGACGCCGCATTTCCTAAAATAACTCTTGCCGACAGATCTGGGCAAAAGCACTGAAATATTCGGGAAAGGTCTTGGCCACGCAGCCGGGATCATTGATGCGCAACGGAACCCCTTTGCGCGCTGCACCGTCCAGGGTCGCCAGCGAAAAGCACATCGCCATCCGATGGTCGTCATAGGTGTCGATACGGGCGGCGCGCATCGCTGCTGGTGGCGTAATGCGCAAGTAATCCGCACCCTCTTCCACTATTGCTCCGAGCTTGCGCAGTTCGGTTGCCATCGCCGCAATGCGGTCGGTTTCCTTGACGCGCCAGCTGCCGATGTTGCGCAGGACGCTGGTCCCATTCGCATACAGAGCCGTCACCGCCAGCGTCATCGCAGCGTCCGGAATGTGATTGAAATCGGCGTCGATCGCCTGCAGCACTCCGTTCGATTCGGCTTCAATCCAGTTTTCGCCGAGACGCACTGTGGCGCCCATTTGCTGCAGTGCTTCGACAAAACGCACATCGCCCTGGATGCTATTGGCACCGACGCCCTCCACTCGCACCGGGCCGCCGGCAATGGCGCCGGCTGCCAGAAAATACGAGGCGGAAGAGGCGTCGCCCTCGACATGAATTACGCCCGGACTGCGGTAGCGCTGGCCAGGGGCCACCGTAAATGCTTGCCAGCCGTCGCGCTCGACCGCGACGCCGAAACGCTGCATCAGGTTCAGGGTAATTTCGATATAGGGCCTGGAAATCAGCTCGCCGATGACTTCCACCGTCACCGCATCCGATTTCGCCAGCAACGGCGCCGCCATCAAGAGCGCCGTCAGAAATTGACTCGAGACATTACCGCGCACCCGCAAGCGTTGCCCATTGAGTTTGCCGCGCCGAATGTGCAGGGGCGGATAGCCGGCAACGCCAGTATAGGCAATCCGTGTTCCGACCGCGTTCAGGGCATCCACCAAATCGCCGATCGGGCGCTCGTGCATGCGCGCCACGCCGTGCAGCGTGTAGTCGCCGCCGAGTACTGCCAGCGCGGCGACCAACGGCCGAATCGCGGTGCCCGCATTGCCCATGAACAGATCAGCCTGATGCACGGGGAAAACACCATCTACTCCCTGTACTGTGTATTGCCTGCTGGAATCGACTTGCTGCCATTGGACGCCGAGTTTTTGCAAAGCCAGCAACATCACCAGCGTATCGTCCGAAGCCAGCAAATCCATGATTTGCGTGGTGCCTTGCGCCAGCGCTGCCAGCAGCAGGGTACGGTTGGAAATGCTCTTCGAACCGGGCAGTGTTACGGTGCCGCGCGCGCGCGGCGCCGGCAGCAAGTCAAGATAAGCGGGAGCGTGGCTTTTCATCAGTCACCACCTTCAATGGATTGTTGCTCCGCAGTTTCAATCGCGCGTATCCAATCATGGCGGGCGCGCTGCGCATTGCCGTAGAGGGCCTCGATTCCGCCGCCATCACCCAGCACGAGCAGTTCGCGCAGCCGTCCTAATTGCGCCAAGTAGGCATCCAACTCGCGCAGCAACATTGGCTGGTTAGCCAGCGTAATGTCGCGCCACATTTCCGGCGACGACCCGGAAATCCGCGTGAAATCGCGGAAGCCGCTGGCCGCATACTGAAATAAGGTATTTGCCTGTGGTCTTTGCGCCAATTCGTCGACCAGCGCATACGCCAGCAAATGCGGCAGATGACTGATCGCAGCAAACACCTGATCATGCTGTTCAGGAGCCAATTGGTGAATAATGGCGCCGCACTGACGCCAAGCCTCCGCCACCAACGCAACAGCGGTAGGGGAATTTTCCGCCAACGGCGTCAATATCGCCTTCTTGCCTACATACAAATTGACAATGGCAGCATCAGGGCCGTTCAATTCACGCCCCGCGATCGGATGGCCCGGCACGAATTGCGCAATCTTGGCGCCGAGCGCACGTCGTGCCGCTGCCACCACATCGCTTTTGGTGCTGCCGGCATCGGTAACAATCGTATGCGGTTCCAGATGCGGTTCGATCTGACGCAGGATGGCTTCGGTCTGGGCCACGGGCGCGGCGATCAGGACCAGGTCAGCATCGGCTATGGCGTCGGCTACGGAAGTACTGGCAAGGTCGATGATGCCGAGTTCCAGCGCTCGCGCCAGCGGCGCCGCGGTGCGGCCGACGCCGACGATCTGCCCGACCGCGCCGACCCGGCGCAATGCCATGGCAAACGAGCCGCCGATCAAGCCGACGCCGAAAATTGCAATTTTTTTCAACACGGATGAGCGCTCAAAAATAAGTTTCCAGCCGCCTGCCGCGCCGGGATGGTCAGGACAGCGCCTTTTTCAGCGCCGCAATGCAGGCCGTATTTTCCTGCGGCAGGCCGATCGAGATGCGCAGCCACTGCGGCAAGCCGTAATTGCCGACCGGACGCACGATCACCCCCTGCTTCAGCAAGGCCAGGTTGACACGGGCACCGGCGCCATCGTCGTCGCCCACCTTCACCAGCACGAAATTGCCGTAGGACGGCACGTACTGCAGCCCGAGCGC
>DATJCV010000046.1:0-3559 GCA_035497775.1 Burkholderiaceae bacterium
GCAGGAACTGGTGGATAGCGGCGTATGGCAAGGTTGCCAGTTGCTATAGTGATGGCGCGCAGCTCGGTCGCGGTTCGCCGTTGCAATGGCTAGCGTAATGACCAGCAAAGGCCAACAACGGCCAGCCACGGCGGAGTGGAAAGCAGTTTGGTGCCGACTTCGACGCATAACACACCAGCCCGCTTTCACGAATGATGCGCCGGCTCTTTTGCCGGCTGCGACAGGGCTGTTTTTCCCGTCTCGGCTGCCTGCCGAACCTGCTGGAACGTTTCCCATTCGCCGGTAGTGCGCCTGGCGGCCAGCGCCGCGGCGGCAGCCATCTGCTCGCCGTCCAGCCGGAACACGTTGATCACTTGCGCCAGCTTGCCGGCTTGTTCCTGCATCGATTCCGACGCCGCCGCTTCCTCTACCAGCGCCGCATTTTGCTGCGCCACTTGGTCCATTTGCGTGATCGCCTGATTGATTTGTTCGATGCCCGCGGTTTGCTCGGCCGATGCGGCGGTGATCTCGGCCATGATGTCCGTCACGCGCTTGACGTTGGCGACGATTTTTTCCATCGTCGTGCCGGCTTCATCGACCAGCCGTACGCCGCTGTCAACCTTGTCGACCGAGTCGTCGATCAGGCCTTTGATTTCCTTGGCGGTGGCCGTGCCGTGTCCACCTGGCGATGGCGCAATAGGTCGCCGCCCAAGCCGCCATCGAGCGCCCACGCGCGGACTGCGCAAACGTTCACCATGGTCCGGCAGGTGTACGGAAGCCAGCGCGCATACCGGTCGGCAGGTGCGCCGCGAACCGCGTGCCACCCTGGGCCGCGACGCCTCCACATCGGCCGCGTCCAAAAAAAAGGAGCCTTGCGGCTCCTTTGAAGTCGTTGCGGAGAACGATCAGAACGCGTGACGCACGCCGACGTTGAACAGGTTGACGCTTTCGCCGTTGGCGAAGGCGCCGTTCAGGCGGACGTTTTCGTCGTTCTTGGTGTACGAGTACGAGGTGTACAGGTTGGTGCGCTTGGACAAGGCATGGGTGTAGCCGATCGCATACTGATCGGATTTGCCCTGGCTCAGGTCCTTGATGTCGTTGCGGGTGTAGGAAGCCAGCACCGTGCCCGCTTGGCCGACCGGAGCCGACACGCCCAGCAGCCAGTTGCGGTCTTTGACGTCCTGGCCGAGCAACTCGATCTTGTTGTCGGCATAGGCCAGGTGCGCCTTGGCGATGCCGAAGTCGTAGGTGCCGCCGATCAAGGCCGCGGTCACGTCCGCCTGGGTGCCGGCAGCCAGACCCAGACCGGTGTTGACCTGGCTGGTCAGCGGTGCGGTGTTCGACTTTTGATAGGCGAACTGCACGTTGATCGGACCGTTGTCATACTGCACGCCGACGCCGACGTTGCGGTTGGCGTTGTTGTCGCCGGCCTTTTCGCCGAAGCCATAGCTGAGCGAGCCGCTGAAGCCGCCATAGTTGGCGGTCGTGTAGCTGAGGGTGTTATCGGTGCGCGACAGCGGATCGGCGGCATACAGGCCGTAACCGAATACCCGTTGTGCATTGCCGGCGAGGCCGATGCCGAACGGATCGATCGTGCTCAGCGCCGAGTACAGGGCGGTCTGCTGACGGCCCAGTTTGACGGTGCCGAAATTGCCGGCGAGGCCGACCCATGCCTGGCGGCCAAACAGGCGATTGTTTTGGCCCGACGTGCCGTTGTCCAGGTTGAAGCCGTTTTCCAGCGTAAAGATGGCCGACAGACCGCCGCCCAGGTCTTCGCGACCTTTGAAGCCGATCCGGCTGCCGCTTTGCTGGCCGCTTTCCAGCGCGAAGGTATTGCCGGCAGGATTGCCGTCTTTACGATAACCAACGCCGGCGTCGACAACACCATAGACGGTGATGCTGGATTGGGCATAAGAGGCGCCTGCAAAGGCTCCCAGCACGGCGAGTGCAACAAGCGATTTTTTCACGTTTCTATCCTTAGAAAGTTCCACTGATCATCCGACTGACTGCGGATGATTCACCTTAGGTGTTTTCCAGGAGGAACGATCCGGATTTGCCCGGTGGACCGAGATGGAGGTCATGAAGCCGTCACAATCGCCAAAATCGTTGTATCGAAACAACAGCTCTTGGAAAATCGGCTTAAATCGCTTGACCGCGCATTTTCGTATTGTGTTTTTTTCCACGTTCCGAAAATGCCAACACCTTTCTGGCCAGATAACAGCGTTGCCGATAATTCCCTTCGGGCCCGCTCACGCCGCACTCGATGTTGGCAAAATGCCGGCCGATGCGCTCCAGGGCCAGCCGCTCCTGCCCGGTCTCGATCAGGATCAGCCGCGGCTTGCTGCGTCCGTGCATCGAGCGGATATCGATGACCAGGCAATGCCCGTGGTCGGCGGCATTGAGGTCGAGCAGCAAGGCTTCGGGCAAGGTCAAGCCGAACAGCGCTGCCAGCTCGATGCGCGCCGCCAAGAGCGGATAGGTAGTGACGACTTCATGCGTCAGCTGCCGCTGCGCTTCCTGCGCCCAGGGCAGAGGCGCCGCGCGGCCGGCGATTTTCGACAGCAAGTCGTGCGCCTCGGCCTCGCCTTGGGCGGCCGCCTTCTGCAGCCAGAAGGCGGCGCGCACTTCCAGCGCCCCTTGCTGGCGCTCGCTGCGCCGGCAGGCCTTGCCCATTTCCAGCTGGGCCGGGCCGTGGCCGGCTTCGGCCGCCCGCTCCAGGTAGCGCAGCGCGCTGGCTACCCGGTGTTGCGAGCCGCTCGGGTTGGAACGCAGATGGATCTTGTACAGCGCATACCAGGCCCTCGCCAGTCCTTGCTGGCTGGACAGGGTCAGCCAATACACCGCCTTCCTGTAATTGCTTCTGCGCGCAACCTTGGCATTGCGCTCGCCGCGCTCGTCCATGTTGGCAAACCAGGCGCCGAGCGCGAATTGGGCCTGCTTGTCTCCCGCTTCCGCCGCCAATTCCCAAAACCGTTTGCGCTCCTTCGCCTCGGATTCGCCCGTCCCGGACAAGGCCTGAGCGCAGCGTGCCAGGAATACCGCATCCTTTGCGGGCATGCGCGAAGCACTGTCCGGCTTCGCGTACTGGGTTTCCAGCGCCCGCGCCACCGGCAATGCCCAACCGAGGAAAGCGCCCTTGTCCTGCTGCGCCCAGGCGCGCTCGGCGAGCGCGCGCTGGGCCGGCACCACGCCGTTGGCCGCCGCCCGGGTGGCCCAGGCCAGCGCCTCCGGGTTCACCGTTTTGCCCGGGTCGGCTGGCGCTTGGACGGTGACAGGCCCGCTCTGCGGCGCGTACGGGACGTTGCCCGCCTTCTTCAGTTCTTGCGCCAGCAGCCATTGCGCCTCGACGAGGCCAGCATGCGCCGCCTGCTCCAGGGCCGCCAGCGCCTTGCGCGGCAGGCCCGGTCTCGGCGGATTGACGCGATGCGCCAGCTCGAGCCTGGCCCAGGTTAAGCCGGCCTGCGCCACCCCGGCGTCGGCGGCACGCTCATACCAGATGCATAGCCGCAAGGGCTCGGGCACCAGCGTGACGACGTCAAACGATACGTGGCTGCCGATCAGCAGCCACGCCTCTTCCTCG
>DATJCV010000047.1:0-7899 GCA_035497775.1 Burkholderiaceae bacterium
CCAGCAGATCGGCGTGCCGGCCGAGCGCATCGTGCGCATCGGCGACAACAAGGGCGCGCGCTACGCTTCCGACAACTTCTGGCAGATGGCCGACACCGGCCCTTGCGGCCCGTGCTCGGAAATTTTCTACGACCACGGCCCCGAGGTCTGGGGCGGGCCGCCGGGTTCGGCGGAAGAAGACGGCGACCGTTACATCGAAATCTGGAACCTGGTGTTCATGCAGTTCAACCGCGACGATGCCGGCGTGATGCATCCGCTGCCGCGCCCTTGCGTCGATACCGGCATGGGGCTGGAGCGCATCGCCGCTGTATTGCAGCACGTGCATTCCAATTATGAGATCGACCTGTTCCAGCACCTGATCAAGGCCGCCGCGCGCGAGACCAATACCAGCGATCTGGCCAACAATTCGCTGAAGGTGATCGCCGACCATATCCGCGCCTGCTCGTTCCTGGTCGTCGATGGCGTGATTCCCGGCAACGAAGGCCGCGGCTACGTGCTGCGCCGGATCATCCGCCGCGCGCTGCGGCACGGACACAAGCTGGGGCAGACCAAGCCGTTCTTCTACAAG
This sequence comes from Burkholderiaceae bacterium, assembly GCA_035497775.1. Taxonomy (GTDB): domain Bacteria; phylum Pseudomonadota; class Gammaproteobacteria; order Burkholderiales; family Burkholderiaceae_D; genus DATJCV01. Next base: position 569 of record DATJCV010000047.1, read on the forward strand.
CTGGTCAAGGACCTGGTGCAGGAAATGGGCGGCGCCTACCCGGAACTGGCCGAAGCGCAGACGCGCGTCGAACAGGTACTGCAACAGGAAGAAGAGCGCTTCGGCGAGACGCTCGAGCACGGCATGAAGATCCTCGAAGCGGCGCTCCCCAAGGATGCCAAGCGCCTCGACGGCAAGACCGCGTTCACGCTGTACGACACCTACGGCTTCCCGCTCGACCTGACCGCCGACATCTGCCGCGAGCGCCAGATCGAGCTCGACGAAGCCGGCTTCGCCGCCGCGATGGAAGACCAGAAGAAGCAGGCGCGCGCCGCCGGCAAGTTCAAGATAGCCGCCGGCGTTGAGTACAGCGGTGAAAAGACCCGCTTCGTCGGCTATGAGACGCTCGAGCAGCAAGCCAGGATCGTCGCGCTGTACGTCGGCGGCAGCCAGGTACAAAAGATTCAGCCCGGCCAGGAAGCGATCGTCGTGCTCGACACCACGCCGTTCTATGCGGAGTCGGGCGGCCAGGTCGGCGATACCGGCGAGATCGCGTCTTCCGGCGCCGCGTTCGAAGTCGTCGATACCCAGAAGATCCAGGCCGACGTGTTCGGCCATCACGGTACGGTGCGGACCGGCGTGCTGCAGGTCGGCGACTTTGCGTCCGCCAAGGTCGACATGCGGCTGCGCGCGCAGACCATGCGCAACCACTCGGCGACTCACCTGATGCACATGGCCTTGCGCCAGGTGCTCGGCAAGCATGTGTCGCAGAAAGGCTCGCTGGTCGATGCCGAGAAGACCCGTTTTGACTTCAGCCACAACGCACCGCTGACGGCCGATGAGATCCGCCAGGTCGAGCAGATCGTCAACCGCGAAGTGCTGGCCAACGTCGCCACTGAAGCGCAGATCATGGGCTATGACGACGCCATCAAGTACGGCGCGATGGCGCTGTTCGGCGAGAAGTACGGCGACGAAGTGCGCGTGCTCGGTATCGGCAGCTCGAAGGAATTGTGTGGCGGTACGCACGTCAGCCGCACCGGCGACATCGGCCTGTTCAAGATCGTTTCCGAAGGCGGCGTTGCCGCCGGCATCCGCCGCGTCGAAGCCGTCACCGGCGAAGCCGCGCTGGCGCTGGTGCAGTCGCTGGCGGCGCGCGTCAACGAAGCGGCGGCGGCGCTGAAGACGCAGCCGGAAGAGCTGACGCAGCGCATCGGCCAGGTGCAGGATCAGGTCAAGTCGCTGGAGAAGGAACTGGCGGCGCTGAAGTCGAAACTGGCCTCCGGCCAGGGCGACGAACTGGCCACGCAGGCGGTCGACATCAACGGCATCAAGGTGCTGGCGGCGACGCTGGCCGGCGCCGACGTGCCGACCCTGCGCGAAACCATGGACAAGCTGAAGGACAAGTTGAAATCGGCCGCCATCGTGCTGGCCGCGGTCAACGACGGCAAGGTCAGCCTGATCGCCGGCGTCACGGCTGACGCCACCTCGAAGGTGAAGGCGGGCGAGCTGGTCAACTTCGTCGCCCAGCAGGTCGGCGGCAAGGGCGGCGGCCGGCCCGACATGGCGCAGGCCGGCGGCACCGACCCGAGCGGTCTGCCCAAGGCACTCGATGGCGTGGTCAACTGGGTGCGGGAACGCGCGTAATGCCCCGGCGTCATGGGCGTTTTGGGTTCTGTCGCAGTTAGCTGTTGAAATCGCGCTCGGACATCGGAGTTAGTGGGGTCAGAGTTTTTTTCGCAGTGCTTCATCGCGAAAATTACTCTGACCCCAGTAACGGCCTACCGGGATGAGACTCCAAACCACGCGGGTTTTGGCGCCGCCTAGCTTGATCCGTGAAAGCAGGGGCAGAGTGTTACGCCATGAGGCCGGCGTAAAAAAACTCTGACCCTGGTTTCACTACACCTCGCTTGGCATTGGCCTGAATTTCAACAGCTAACCGCCACCACGTTTTGCGGAGTATGTTCCGTAAACGACCATTTTTAATCCGAGATTGGTCCGCCTGTTAGGGAGTATCTAGGATAGGGCAGGCTGGTAATATGCTGCGCGCCCTTCCCCGCCCGGCGCGGATCAACTCACCCCAGCCAGAACTGCCAGCCGAAAAACATCGCCAGCCCGGCGCCGATCGTCAACAGCTGATGCCGCGTCGTCGCGCATACCAGTACCGCCAGGATCGCCGCCACCAGCTGTGGATTGCGCCAGGAAAGCTCCATCCCGGCGCCGTGCGGCGCCAGCACCATCGGCACGATGATCGCGGTCAGCACCGTCACCGGCACGAAGCCGAGCGCCTGCTTCGCCAGCGGCGAAAACGTCACGCGCTCGCCGAGGATGAAGATCACGGCCTTGATCAATGCCGTGATCACGGCCATGCCGAGGATGGTGATGGTGGCGATCATGGCCGCGCCTGCTTCAGATGACGGCGCGCCAGCCAGTGCGAGAGGGCAAGGCCGACGCCGATGCCGAATGCCACCGCCGCCAGGAGGCCCAGCTTGTAGGGCAGGTCCTTCAGCAGATAACCGCAGATGCCGGCCGCGACTGCCGCCGCCAGTTGCGGCATGGAAAACAGCTGCGGCACGATGATGGCGATGAAGGTCGCGACCATCGCGAAGTCGAGGCCGAGCGTCTGCAGCTGCGGAAAGATGGCGCCGAACAGAATCCCCACCAGCGTCCAGCATTGCCAGTTGAAGTACATCGACAGGCCGGAGCCGAGAAAATACCAGTGGCCGAGCGGCGCGGCCGGATGGCGCCGGTAGTAGCCGTCCATCACGGCGAAGGTTTCGTCGGTCAGCAAGAATCCGAGCAGCCAGCGCCAGCGTCGCGGCAGATGATGCACGTGCGGCAGCAGCGTGGCCGCATACAGCATATGGCGCAGGTTGACGATGAAGGTGGCGAACCAGATCACCAGCATGCCGGTGCCGGCCGCCATCAGCCCGGCGGCGATGAACTGGCTGGAGCCGGCGAACACGCCGAGCGACATCAGCTGCCCTTGCCAGCCGTCCAAGTGGGCCGGCGCCACCAGGGTGCCGAAGATCAGGCCGAACGGCGCGGCGCCGACCAGCATCGGCAGGGTATCGCGGGCGCCGGCGGCGAAGCTGGAGAGGCGGGAAGAAGGCGGCATGCGGTCAGGGTGGCGGCGCGGGCCGCGTCTCGGTGAGTCGTGGAAGCGGAAAAACCGACCGGCCTGAACGCGCTTGGCGTATCAGGCCGGCGGGCGGCTGGGCTGCCGTATTTTACTTTGCGATCTGCAGCAGCATCTGGTTCAGCCGCTTCACGAAGCCGGACGGATCGGACAGCGTGCCGCCCTCGGCCAGCATGGCCTGGTCGAACAGGATGTGCGCCCAGTCGTTGAACCGGGCGTCTTCCTGCTTCAGACGCTGCACCAGCGGATGGTCGGGATTGATTTCCAGGATTGGCTTGGATTCCGGCGCATTCTGGCCGGCGGCTTTCAGCATGCGCACCAGGTTGCCAGACAATTCGTGCTCGTCGGCCACCAGGCAGGCCGGCGAATCGGTCAGGCGGAAGGTGACGCGCACGTCCTTGGCCTGCTCCGCCAGCGCGGACTTCATCCTCTCGACCAGATCCTTGTACTGGCCTTCGGTTTCCTCGTGCTGCTTCTTCTCGGCTTCGTCTTCCAGCTTGCCGAGGTCGAGATCGCCCTTGGCCACTGACACCAGTTCCTTGCCTTCGAACTCGGTCAGGAAGGACAGCATCCATTCGTCGACGCGGTCGCTCAGCAGCAGCACCTCGATGCCCTTCTTGGCGAAGATTTCCAGGTGCGGGCTGTTCCTGGCGGCGGCATAGGTTTCGCCGGTGACGTAGTAGATCTTGTCCTGGCCTTCCTTCATGTGGCCGAGGTAGTCGGCCAACGACACGTTCTGCACGTCGGAATCGTTATGCGTGGAGGCGAAGCGCAGCAGCTTGGCGATGCGCTCCTTGTTGACGTGGTCTTCGCCGATGCCTTCCTTCAGCACTTGGCCGAATTCCTTCCAGAAGGTCGCGTACTTGTCCTTCTGCTCCTGCTCGTCGCCGTTGGCCAGCTCTTCCAGCATGCCCAGCACGCGCTTGGTCGAGCCTTCGCGGATGACCTTGACGTCGCGCGACTCCTGCAGGATTTCGCGCGAGACGTTCAAGGGCAGGTCGGCCGAATCGATCACGCCCTTGACGAAGCGCAGGTAGACCGGCATCAGCTGTTCGGCGTCGTCCATGATGAACACGCGCTTGACGTACAGGCGGATGCCGCCGCGCTTGTTGCGGTCCCACAGGTCGAACGGCGCGTGCGCCGGGATGTACAAGAGCTGCGTGTATTCGCTGCGGCCTTCGACCCGGTTGTGGGTGTGGATCAGCGGGTCCTGGAAGTCGTGCGAGACGTGCTTGTAGAACTCGTTGTACTGCTCCGGCGTGATGTCGGACTTGCTGCGTGCCCACAAGGCGCCGGCCTGGTTGACGGTCTCGAATTCGTCCTTGACGACGGTTTCCTTCTTCTCTTCGTCCCATTCTTCCTTCCGCATCAGTATCGGCAGCGAGATGTGATCGGAATACTTGCGGATGATCGATTTCAGCTTCCATGCCGACAGGAAGTCGTCCTCGCCTTCGCGCAGATGCAAGGTGATGTCGGTGCCGCGCGCCGGCTTGTCGATGGTTTCGACGCTGAAGTCGCCTTCGCCGCCCGATTCCCAGCGCACCCCTTCATTGGCGGCGACGCCGGCGCGGCGCGTTTCGACGGTGATCTTGTCGGCGACGATGAAGGCGGAATAGAAGCCTACGCCGAACTGGCCGATCAGCGCCGCATCCTTTTGCTGGTCGCCGGAGAGCTTGGAAAAGAATTCCTTGGTGCCGGACTTGGCGATGGTGCCGAGGTGCTCGATCGCTTCCTCGCGGCTCATGCCGATGCCGTTGTCGGAAATGGTGATGGTGCGCTGCTCCTTGTCGAAGGTGACGCGGATCTTCAGTTCCGGATCGCTTTCATACAGCGCGGCGTTGTTGATCGCCTCGAAGCGCAGCTTGTCGGCGGCGTCGGAGGCATTGGAAATCAGTTCGCGCAGGAAAATTTCCTTGTTCGAATACAAGGAATGAATCATCAGTTGCAGCAATTGTTTGACTTCGGCCTGAAAGCCCAGGGTCTGCTTTTCGTTTTTGTGTTCGGAAACAGCCATTTTTACCTCGTTGTTGAATGAACAATGGAGAATCGGTGATTATAAATAGGGCTGGCGGCGGCGATTTCAAGGCCGTCGGGCATCGGCCGCCTGTTCCAGGAAGGGCCACAGGCCAGGGTCCGACATCGCGGCGACGTTGATGCGCATGCGCGTCGACGGTAGTTGATGCGGCGAAAACAGGCTGCCCGGCGCCAGCAGATAGCCCTGCGCCATGGCCTGTTCGGTCAGGACGTTGGTATCGCAGCCGGCGTCGACCCAGACGAACATGCCGGCCGGGGTCGCGATGTCGGCGCGAAAACCGATGCGCTCGAGCTGGCGGATGGTCTTTTCGCGCACCGCATCGAGCTTGCCGCGCAGGCGGTCGACGTGCTTGCGGTAGTGGCCGTCGGACAGGATCTTGTAGACCACCCGTTCGCCGATTTCGCTGGTGGTCAGGGTCGACAGGATCTTGCGGTCGGCCAGGCGCTTGGCCAGCTCGGGCGAGGTGGCGATGAAGCCGACCCGCAGGTTGGCCGCCAGCGTCTTGGAAAAGCCGCCCAGGTAAATCACGCGCTGCAACTGGTCGAGCGCCGCGATCCGCGTGGCCGGCTGCACCGCCGCGCCCGGGTGCATGTCGCAATAGATATCGTCCTCGACGATGGTGAAGCCATGCTGCTCGGCGAGCTTCAGGATCTGGAATGCCTTGGCGGCGGAGAGCGAGGTCGAGGTCGGGTTGTGCAGCACCGAATTGATCACATACAGCTTCGGCCGGTGCAGCGCCGCCAGCTGCGCCAGCGCCGCCACATCCGGGCCGTCGGCCAGGCGCGGAATGCCGACCACCTGGGCGCCCAACGTGGCAAACGAGCCGAACATCAGGAACCAGGCCGGGTCGTCGACGAATACGGTATCGCCCGGCTGCAGGAACTGGCGCGCCACCAGGTCCAGCGCCTGGGTCACGCCGGCGGTGGTGACCATCTGTTCCGGCGTGGCGGCGATCTCGAGTTCGGCCAGCTTCAGCTGTAGTTGCTGGCGCAGCGGCAGAAAGCCTTGCGGATTGCCGTAGGCCAGCAGCAGGTTGCCGTTCTGGCGGCTGATGGCGCGCAAGCCATTGGCGATCAGCTCGCCGTCCAGCCAGTCCGGCGGCAGCAGGCCGGAGCCGGGCATTTTCTGCGGCGGCAGCTGGCGGAACATGTTGCGGATCAGCCAGACCACGTCGAGATCTTGCGCATGCTGGGCGGCCGCGTCGGCGCTGCGGGGAGCGCCGCCGGGGACTGCCAGCGGCGCCCGTTCGCGCACATAAAAACCGGAGCCGCGCCGCGATTCGAGGAAGCCCTGCGCCACCAGCCGGTCGTAGGCTTCGACCACGGTGAAGCGCGAGACGCCGTGCAGATCGGCGAATTGGCGGATCGAGGGCATGCGGGCGCCGGTGCGCAGCAGCTTGTCGTCGATCCGCACCTGCACCGAGCGCACGATCTGCGCGACCAGCGAGTCGCCGGCCCGGCGCGACAGCAGGTGTTGCTGCATCGGAAGCGAAGCGGCATGGGCGACGGGCGGGGTGTCGGCTGTATTGGCCATGTTTCCAGTACACCTATCAAAATTATTTTTAAATTGTACTGGTACTGTACTGGTTTTGTCGATTAGCATGTGCTTTCAATCTCCGCCGGGAATCCCATGCCAATGCCATTGCCGACTCCAGCCGAACTCGAAGCCGCCGCCGCTATCGTGTATCGCGCGATGCCGCCCACGCCGCAGTATTCGTGGCCGCTGTTGAACCAGGCGCTCGGCTACGAAGCCTGGGTCAAGCATGAAAACCATACGCCAACCGGCGCCTTCAAGGTGCGCGGCGGCCTGGTCTATCTCGAGCGCTTGCGGCAGCGCCTGCCGCAGCTGCGCGGCGTGATCTCGGCCACGCGCGGCAATCACGGGCAGTCGATCGGCTTTGCGGCGGCACGGCAGGGCATGGCCGCCGCCATCGTGGTCCCGCATGGCAACAGTTCGGAAAAAAATGCCGCCATGCGCGCGCTGGGGGTTGAACTGATTGAGCACGGCAGCGATTTCCAGGAAAGCCGCGAGCATGCCGCACTCCTGGCCGAGCAGCGCGGGCTGCACATGATTCCCTCGTTCCATCCCGATCTGGTCAGCGGCGTGGCCAGCTACTGGAGCGAACTGCTGGCGGCACAGCCGGCGCTGGATCTGCTGCTGGTGCCGATCGGCCAGGGTTCC
>DATJCV010000048.1:0-14052 GCA_035497775.1 Burkholderiaceae bacterium
TTAATCCGGCGTCAGTTTATTGGTTATTCGTTTGCTTACTTTCAGGAGTTTTCCATGACTATTCGTGTAGCAATCAACGGCTATGGCCGCATCGGCCGTAATATCCTTCGCGCGCACTATGAAGGCGGCAAGTTCAAGGACCAGATTCAGATCGTCGCCATCAACGACCTCGGTAACGCCGAATCGAACGCGCACCTGACCCGTTACGACACCGCGCACGGCAAGTTCCCCGGCACGGTGGCGGTCGACGGCGACTACATGGTCGTCAACGGCGACAAGATCAAGGTCTTCGCCGAGCGCAACCCGGCCAACCTGCCATGGGGCGAACTGAAGGTCGACGTCGTGCTGGAATGCACCGGCCTGTTCACCACCAAGGAAAAGGCTTCGGCCCACCTGAAGGGCGGCGCCAAGAAAGTCATCATCTCGGCGCCGGGCGGCAAGGACGTCGACGCCACCATCGTCTACGGCGTCAACCACGGCGTGCTGAAGGCAGCCGACACGGTGATCTCGAACGCTTCCTGCACCACCAACTGCCTGGCGCCGCTGGTCAAGCCGCTGCACGACCAGATCGGCCTGGTCAACGGCCTGATGACCACGGTCCACGCCTATACCAACGACCAGGTGCTGACCGACGTCATGCACGAAGACCTGCGTCGCGCCCGTTCCGCTACCATGAGCATGATCCCGACCAAGACCGGCGCCGCCTCCGCGGTCGGCCTGGTGATGCCGGAACTGAACGGCAAGCTGGACGGCTACGCGATCCGCGTGCCGACCATCAACGTCTCGATCGTCGACCTGTCCTTCATCGCCGCGCGCGACACCACGGTCGATGAAGTCAACGCCATCATGAAGGCGGCTTCCGAAAGCGGCCCGCTGAAAGGCATCCTCGAATACAACACGGCGCCGCTGGTGTCGGTCGACTTCAACCACAACCCGGCATCGAGCACCTTCGACGCCACCCTGACCAAGGTCTCGGGCCGCCTGGTCAAGGTCTCCTCGTGGTACGACAACGAGTGGGGCTTCTCGAACCGCATGCTGGATACGACGGTCGCGCTGATGACCGCCAAGTAATTCTGCAAGATCAAGTAAAAAACGCCCCGCGAACCGGGGCGTTTTTTTTGGGAAAGGGTCAGGGTTGCACCGAGGGTACGCCAAGCGGGAATTCGCGCTTTTTGTGCGCCACCGGCCAGTCGCGTCCTTTAAGGATGATGTTCCAGTAGAGGAAGGGCATGAACCACTTCTTCAGCCACCAGTAGGAACGGCGCGGCACGCGCGGATCGGCCGCAAAGCTGGGCGAGATGACGCCGCCATAGCTGAATTCCGCCAGCATCACCTTGCCGACCGAGGTGGTGAGCGGGCAGGCGGCGTAGCCGTCGTATTGCGCCGCGTTGCCATGGCCGTCGATTGCCCGCAGCAGATTTTTCACCATCACCGGCGCCTGGCTCTTGATGGCGGCGGCGGTCTTGCTATTGGGGGTCGAGGTGCAGTCGCCCAATCCGAACACGTTCGGATAGCGGACATGGCGCAGGCTATTCTTGTCGACGTCAAGCCAGCCGTTGGCGTCGGCCAGCGCGCTGTTGCGGATGAATCCCGGCGCGCTCTGCGGCGGTACCACGTGCAGCATGTCGAAGCGCAGCTCGGTACGCTGCTTTTGGCCGTCGACCACGGTTTCGAAGGTGGCGATCTTGTCCGCGCCGTTGACTGCCACCAGGTTGTGGCCGAACTGGACCTTGGCATCGTAGGACGCCATCACTTTTTCCAACGCCTGCGCATAAAATGGCACGCCAAACACGGCGCCGCCGGCCGTGCAAAAGTGCACTTTGGCCGGCACCCGGCGCTTTTTGAAGGTGTCAGCCGCCAGGTACAGCGCCTTTTGCGGCGCCCCCGGGCATTTGACCGGCGTGCCGGGCTGGGTGAACACGGCTGTGCCGCCGCTGAACTGGCGCACGCACTCCCAAGTGTACGGGGCCAGGTCATAGCGATAATTGCTGGTCACGCCGTTTTTCCCCAGTGTCTCGCTCAAGCCTTCAATCGCATCCCAATCGAGCTGGATGCCGGCCGCCACCACCAGGAAATCGTAGCCAACGCGAGAGCCATCCTCCAGCACCACCTGCTTTTCATCGGGTTGCAGCGCGTCTACCCGGGCGACAATATGCGTGACGCCGCGCGGCAGGCAGTCGTGCAGGTTGCGCCGGGTCGCGGCGGCGGCGTATTGGCCACCGCCGACCAAGGTCCAGGCCGGCTGGTAATAGTGGGACGAGGCGGGGTCGACGATGGCAATGTCCAGATCCGGGCGGGCGCGCCGAAGACGTGCCGCGGCGGCAGTACCGCCCGCGCCGCCGCCGATGATGACGACTGCATGCTTGTGTGCAATGGACTGATTTGTATTCATTTTGTGTGTTTTTCGCAAAGACTTCGCGCCAACGCGAAGGATTGAATAAAGAAAGTCTATAAGCCTGATAGATTTTTTATTCTATGAGCGAGAACCAGCAGACGAAACGAATAAGAAGAAATTTGTATATATCGCATTTCATTAGTCAACGCCCATCGGGTCGTTACCTTGACCGGCGGCTAGTCGGCTTGACCGAGGATCGTTTCCCATAGCTGCCGGACGGCAGCAATTTCATTGGCCACCTGCTGCGGCTCGACTCGTGCCCGTTGTTCGCCCTGCAGGCGCATCTGATGCTGCAGGCGGCGCATGCTGCGATAGGCGTCAGCGACGCGGGCTGCCAGCGCAGGCTCGATCAGGCCGAGTTCGCCGCACAGTTTCAGCAGCCCGATGTTGCCGATGTCGGCCACCAGCTGCGGATACTGCGCCGCGTGCAGCAGCACCAGGTACTGCACGATGAATTCGATGTCGACCATGCCGCCGGCGTCGTGCTTCAGGTCGAACAGCGGCGTGCGGTTGGGATGGGCGTCGTGCAGCTTCTTGCGCATCGCCGTCACTTCCTGCTTCAGCGGCTGCGCCTCGCGCGGCTGGCGCAGCACGGCGGCGCGGATCGCTTCGAATTCGGCGCCGATGGCGGCGTCGCCGGCGCAGAAGCGGGCGCGGGTCAGCGCCTGGTGCTCCCAGACCCAGGCCGACGACATCTGGTATTTTCGGAAATTGGAAAGCGGCGACACCAACAAGCCGGAAGCGCCGTCCGGCCGCAAGGCGATGTCGATGTCGAACAAGGTGCCGGCCGAGGTGTGGCTGGTCATCCAGGTAATGAAGCGTTGCGCCAGTTTGGCGTACAGCGCCGGCGCCTCCGGATGCTCGTCCTGGTACAGGAAGATGATGTCGAGGTCGGAGGCGTAGCCCAGTTCCTTGCCGCCCAGCTTGCCGTAGGCGATCACGGCGAAGCGTGGGATCTCCAGATGCCGGTTGGGCAGGGTGTGCCAGGCGGCGCGGATCGTCGCGCCCACCAGGATATCGGCCAGCGCCGACAGCTCGTCGGCCAGGCGTTCGACCGTGAGGTCGCCTTCCAGGTCCTGCGCCAGCAGGCGGAACACCTGTACGTGATGCATTTCGCGCAGGATGTCCATTTGCCGTTCGGTGTCGCCAGCAGCGGCGTCCAGCTGGCGCTGGCAATCGGTGGCGAACGCGGCCCAGTCGGAACTGGTCTTGAGCGTTCTTTCTTCGAGGATCTCATCCAACAGGATCGGGTGCCGGGTCAGGAACTTGGCTGCCCAGTCGCTGGCGTTGATCATGCGGATCACGCGCATCAGCGTGTACGGATATTCGGTCAGCAGCGCCAGATAGGCGGCGCGGCGCGCAATCGCTTCCAGGAAATCCAGCAGGCGGCCGAGGGTGGCGAAGCGCGCCTGCGGCATGCCGGCGATGAGCGGCAGCGCGGCATTGATCAGCGCCGCCAGCCGATTGCGGCTGGATTCGGGCAGCGACTGCATGCGCGCAGATTGCCAGGTCAGCAACAGGCGCCGGGCAGCGGCGGCGGCCTCTTCGAAGCCGAGCGCGGCCAGGCAGGCGGCCACCGTTTCCACCGTATCGTGGTCGCTCAGCGTCGGCACCGGATCGCCGCCGTTGGGCGTATCGGCGGCCGGCCCCGGCTGGCGGTCGCTGAAGATGGCGTCGAACTGGGCCGCCACCCGGCCACGGTGCAGATGGAGCGCGGCCAGCAGCGCGCCGCTGTCGGCGTAGCCCATCATCTGCGCCACGCGCAGGCGGTCGCCTTCATTGGCCGGCAGCGTGTGGGTCTGGGCATCGTCCAGATATTGCAGACGATGTTCCAGGTTGCGCAAAAATTCATACGATTCCAGCAGTTGCCGCACCGTGGCGGCGTCCAGCAAGTCTTTTTCCGCCAGCGTGCGCAAGGTGTCCCGAGTCGAGCGGGCGCGCAATTCGGGATCGCGGCCGCCGCGGATCAGCTGGAACACCTGGGCCAGGAATTCGATTTCGCGGATGCCACCGCGGCCCAGCTTGACGTTGTCGCTGCGTTCCGGGTGGCGCGCCTCCTGGCGCGTCACCTCGGCGCGGATCTGGGCATGCATTGAACGCAACGCATCGATCGAGCCGAAATCCAGGTAGCGGCGGTAGATGAACGGCCGCACGATATTGTCCAGCGCCGCGATATCGGTGGCGCGGCCGCTGATCGCGCGCGCCTTGATCCAGGCGTAGCGTTCCCATTCGCGACCCTGCACGATCAGGTAACGCTCGACCATGTTGAGATTGGCTACCAGCGGCCCGGAAGCGCCATTCGGGCGCAGCGCCATGTCGACCCGGAAGGTGAAGCCATCGGCGGTGATTTCCGACAATGCGGCGATCAGCTTCTTGCCCAGCCGTGTGAAAAACTCATGGTTTGACAGCGAACGCTGATCGGGCGCGGCGGCCTGTGTTTCGCCTTCTTCCGCATAGACGAAAATCAGATCGATGTCGGATGAAACATTCAGTTCGGCGCCGCCCAGCTTGCCCATGCCGAGGACGATCAGCTCCTGCGGCTGCGCCGACTCCTGGCCCAGCGGTATCCCGTGCAAGACCGTCAACTCCGCCATCAAAGCCGCCAGATGGGTGCGAATCGCAAATTCGGCGAAGGCGCTCATGGTGGCCACCACTTCGCTCAGATCAGCGCGCCCATCCAGGTCGCGTTCGATCAGGACCGTCAGCACCAGGTTGCGCAGGCGCCGCATCGCCGCCGACAATGCAATTCCGCTGTTCGTTTCAATTTGCAAAATACGAGCAAAGTCGGCCGTGCTCAGGGATAATCGGGCCAGGTCTTGCACCAGCGCGGCGCGCCCAGGCTCGGCGCCTGTCCAGCGCGTAACGAACCGCGAGGCGGCATGACTGGTCAAAAGCGAATGGATCACGGAGGGCAGGTTTGAAAAAGGGTTGTTCGGAGTTGGGCGAGCGCAGTCAGGCCATGGCAGTGTGGCGTTCAATGAGGCGCCCGGTATGGCGCCTGATGCCAGCCGGATTCATTTTATTCCATCTTGGCCGCCGTCTTGCCGGATGACGATCGAGCCACTTCAGCGTTTTGCGCCGTTGCGCCGCTTGTTTGCCTGCGGCACTGCACTGGTCACCGGATACCGGCACCTGGATCGCTGGACCCGGCGTCTGCTTGGCATTCTGTTCAGGTCGGCGGTAGTCCTGTATTTCATTTTCTGCGCGCTGTTCCTGAGCTTGCGCTATGCGGTGCTGCCCAATATTGACCACTACCGCGGCAATATCGAGCAGATCGTCACGCGTGCCATCGGCCAGCCAGTCTCGATTGGCACGGTCCAGGCCTCATGGCAAGGCTTGCGTCCGTATCTGGCGTTTACCGATGTCGTGGTCCACGACCCGCAGGGGCGCGCGGCGCTACGTCTGCCGGCGGTGGCCGCCACCGTCTCATGGTGGTCGCTGGCGGCAGCCGATTTGCGTCTGGCCGATCTGGAAATCATCCGCCCCGACCTGGACATCCGGCGCGAACGCGATGGTCGGCTGTACGTGGCCGGCATGTTCATTGATCCGGAGAAAAAAGGCAATGGCGCCGGCGCCGACTGGGTCCTGTCGCAGCGACAGATCGTGATCCGCCAAGGGCGGGTGCGCTGGAACGATGCGCAACGCGCCGCGCCGGAACTCGTGCTGGACAACGTGAACTTCGTGCTGCGTAACAATTGGCGGCGCCATCGGCTGGCGCTGCAGGCTACGCCGGCGGCGGCACTGGCGGCGCCGCTCGATATTCGCGCCGATTTTACCCATCCCCGATTCGCCTCAACCATCGCTGACCCGGCGCTCTGGAGCGGCGAACTGTACCTGCATCTGCGCGAGGCCGATCTGGCGGCCTGGAAGCCCTATCTGGATTATCCGTTCGAGTTCAACCGTGGCGCCGGCATGCTGCGCGCATGGCTGCGCTTCGATCATGCCAACGTCGCCGATTTCACCGCTGATCTGGCGCTGGCCAATGTGTCGACGCGCCTGGCGCCAGACCTGCCGCCGCTGGATCTGCGGCAGGTTAGCGGCCGTGTCGTGGCGAGTGAAATCTATCAGCCGACGCGCAAGACTGAGCTGTTCTCGTTCGGCCGTCAGGGACATACCGTCATGCTGACCAATCTGTCGTTGCAGACCGAGGATGGCATCGTTCTGCCGGCCACGACCATCAGCGAGACGTTTGCCGCTGCCACCAAAAATCAGTCGGCACGTACCGTGGTCGACATCCGCACGCTGGATTTGCAGCCGCTGGCGGCGCTGGCCGAGCGCTTGCCGCTATCCGCCGCGCAGCGGCAGTTGTTGCAGGCCTATGCGCCGCGCGGCCGGCTGACTGATTTTTCGGCCCAATGGCGTGGCGCCTGGTCCGATTTTTCCAGCTACGCGGTCAAGGGTCATTTTAGCGGCCTTGGCATGGACAGCCAGCCGGCCGGTGCGGTCACGGCGGGTGCGGCAGCAAAGCGGGCCACTCCCGGTTTCGACAATTTGACCGGCAGTATCGATATCAATGAAAAAGGAGGGGTACTGACGCTCGATTCGGCACAGTCGCAGTTGCAGTTGCCTGGCTACCTGAGCGCCCCGGCGCTGCCGTTTGCCAAGCTGGACCTGCAGGCGCGCTGGACCTTCCCTGACAAAAAGACCGTGTCCGTGCAACTCGATCATCTGGATTTCCGTCAGGATGGCATCGTCGCGTCATTTTCCGGCAAGCACCAGATGGCATTGCAGGACTTGAAATCTCCCGGCAATATCGAGTTGGCCGGAAAGATATCGAGCTTCGATTTCAGCCAGCTCGGCCATTACCTGCCGAGCGCGACGCCGGGACACTTGCGTGACTGGCTGCTGGGCGCCTTGCAACAGGGACGCGCCAGTGATGTCACGCTGATGGTCAAGGGCGATCTGGCCCAATTTCCGTTTGCCGCCGCACGGCCGGCGGGACAGCCGCAGGGCGAATTCAGGGTGGCCGGAAAAATCGAGAACGGCCGCTTGGACTACACGCCAGGCGACTTCGGCGTCGATGGCCAATCGCCGCAATGGCCGCTGCTGGAGCAGATTGACGGCAGCTTCGTGTTCGAGCGCAGCCGGATGGAAATCAAGGCGCGTAGTGCCAAGACTGGCAACGTCACGCTCAGTGGCGTTACCGCGGTGATTCCCGATTTGTTGGCGCATGAGCGCAAACTGGACATCGACGGCAATGCGACCGGCGCCTTGCAGGATTTGGTCGGCTACGTCAATCAAAGCCCGGTGCTAGGCTGGATTGGCGATTTCACCGAGGAGACCAAGGCGAGCGGTAATGCCACCCTGGCGCTCAAGCTGCAACTGCCACTGGAACACATGCACGATTCAAAAGTGCAGGGCACGCTGCAACTGGCGAATAACGATGTCAGGCTGCAAAACGTCATCCCGCTGATTTCGAGGGCCGGCGGCAAGCTGGAATTCAACGAGCACGGCTTCAGCCTGAATGGCATCAAGGGCGAGTTCCTGGGCGGCCCGGTGACGCTCTCTGGCGGCAGCCGCAGCGATGGCACGATCCTGGTAAAAGCCGAGGGCGCGCTGTCGGCCGACGGCGTGCGCAAGCATTGGCCAGAGGCGGCCATGCAGCGGCTCTTGCAGCGGATTAGCGGCGGTACCCGCTATAGCGCGGCGATTACGGTCAAGGACCGCCACCCAGGAATCACAGTGGAATCCGATCTGAACGGTATCGGACTCGATTTCCCGGCACCCTTGCACAAGGCGCAGCACCAGCCGCTGCCGCTCAAGTTCGAGTTGGCTGGCGTGCCATCCGATGATGTGCTGGTGGCGCGCGATGAAATCCGTCTGGCGCTTGGCTCGACGATTGCGGTGCGCTACCAGCGCCAGCGGCCGGTGGGAAAACACGGCCCCTGGCGCGTGGTGGCCGGCGGTATCGGCGTCAATGTGCCGGCGCCGCAGCCGGATAGCGGATTGCTGGCCAACGTCAGCGTGGAATCCCTGAATATCGACGCCTGGCGCAATATCGTGGCTGCGGTCACCGCGGAAGCGGAAAAAGAGACGCTGTCCGCGCCGGCCGGCGAATTCGAGCTCGGCCAGTACATCGAACCCGACGTGCTGGCGGCACGCGCCACTGAATTGCTCGTGATGGGCAAGCAGCTCGACAACGTGGTGGTCGGCGCCTCCCATCAGGGCAATGTATGGCAGGTCAATATCGATTCCGCGCAGGCCTCCGGCTACGTCACCTGGAATGAATCGAAATCGGGCCGCACCTTGGGGCGGGTGCAGGCGCGCTTGACGTCGCTGATCATTCCGCAGTCGGCCGCCGGCGAAGTGAGCGATTTGTTGGAAGGGAAAAATGAAACGACCCAGATTCCCGCTCTGGATATCGTGGCCGACAACTTTCATCTGTTCGGCAAGCACTTCGGACGGCTGGAACTGGCCGCCAACAACATGCGGCCAACGCCCGGCAGCGACAGCCGGGAATGGCGCATCAGCAAGCTGGATATTGTCAATCCCGATGCCAGCTTCAAAGGTGCCGGCAAGTGGACCACGGCTGGCGGCAAGAGCACATCCAACCTGACTTATGCGCTGGATATCGCCGACGCCGGCAAATTGCTGGAGCGTTTCGGTTTTGCCCAGGTATTGCGCGGCGGCAAGGGAAAGATGGATGGCGAAGTCACCTGGAATGGATTGCCGTTCTCAATCGACATCCCGTCTCTATCGGGGCAGTTGCATCTGGATATGCTGGCTGGTCAGTTCCTGAAAGTCGATCCGGGTGCTGCCAAGCTATTGGGCGTGCTCAGTCTGCAATCGCTGCCACGGCGCTTGACGCTGGATTTTCGCGATGTGTTTTCGGAAGGTTTCGCCTTCGACGGCGTGGTCGGCACCGCGACCATTGCCAATGGGCGGGCGACGACCGACAACTTCAAGATGCGCAGCGTCAGCGCCACCGTGCTGATGGATGGCAGCGCCGACCTGGTGCAGGAAACGCAAAACCTGCACGTGGCGGTGATTCCGGAGATCAACCTTGGCACGGCATCGGTGGTCTATGCGTTGGCCATTAATCCGGTGGTGGGTATCGGGTCGTTCCTGGCGCAGCTGTTCTTGCGCGATCCGTTGATGCGGGCTTTCACTTTTGAATATGATATCAGTGGCTCGTGGCAGGATCCGAAGGTGGTCAAGCTGGAGCGCAAGAATGGCGAGGCGACGCCTCAATGACGGAGAAGCCGAGATGAAAATTGCCGCCATCCAGATGGTATCGACACCGGTGCCGGAGCAAAATTTTGCGGTGGCGGCGGCGCTGATGGCTGAAGCTGCGCAAGCCGGCGCGCAACTGATATTGCTGCCCGAGTATTGGCCGCTGATGGGTTTGCAGGAGAGCGACAAGCTGGCCTATGCGGAGCAGCCAGGAACCGGGCCGATCCAGGCTTTCATGGCGGCTGCCGCGCGCCGTCATGGGCTCTGGCTGGTGGGGGGGACGCTGCCCTTGGCTGGCGCAGCAGCCGGCAAGGTGCGCAACGCCACGCTGGTCTATAACCCGGACGGCGAGCAGGTGGCGCGCTATGACAAGGTGCATCTGTTCAGCTTCGCGCGCGGCGACGAATTTTACGATGAGGCGCGCACCATCGAAGCCGGCAGCGGGGCCGTGACGTTCGAGGCGCCATGCGGACGGGTCGGACTATCAGTCTGCTACGACTTGCGTTTCCCGGAACTGTACCGGGCGCTGGGTGATTGCGCGCTGATGGTGGTGCCGGCGGCGTTTACCCATACTACCGGCCAGGCGCATTGGGAATTGCTGCTGCGGGCGCGGGCGATTGAAAACCAGTGCTATGTGCTGGCGGCGGCGCAAGGCGGCCGCCATCCGAACGGCCGCCGTACCTGGGGCCACAGCATGCTGATTGATCCATGGGGCGAGATCCTCGCGCAATGCGAGGAAGGTCCCGCAGTGGTTGCAGGTGAACTGGACCCGGAACGCTTGCGCCAGGTACGCGAAAGCCTGCCAGCGCTGCGCCATCGACGCTTCTAGTTGCGCCAAATGACACGTTGCCACCGCCTCGTCCGCGCTCAGGAATCGGCAGCGTCGTCTTGTGTTTTGATTGCCCGCTGGCCGTGCTGGCCATTGACGTTTGCCGGCGGTCAGCACGTTGAGATATTTAATTCAGAGAAATAGAATTTCAAAAGAATTAAGTGTCGTTCATGGCAAAAATAAAGGAATAAATATGTAGAAGGTTTCTCTATAATCAATCGGATGTCCGGGTTCCGGACCGGGCAAATGATGTTTCGCCGGCATCTGCTGTAAACCGGGGAATGCCATCAGGAAAAATTCCAAAAGACCAAACCACAACGGAGTTGACATGAAAAAATACGCATTAAGAGGATGGGTTCGCTATGGTGTCGCGCTGGCCGCAGTGCCGGTTCTGTGTTTCGCGGCGGATGAACAAGTCGTGAAGATCGGCTTCACCAGCCCGATGACGGGTCCCCAGGCGCCGGCCGGCAAGGACAATGAAAATGGCGTCAAAATGGCGATCAGCGAACTGAACGCAAAAGGCGTGACAGTCGGCAACAAGAAAGTCAAGTTCGAACTGTTGGTGGAAGACGACCAAGCCGATCCGAAATCCGGCGTGCAGGCGGCGCAGAAACTGGTCGATGCCGGCGTCAAGGCAGTGGTCGGACCGTATAACTCGGGCGTTGCGATTCCGGCATCCAAAGTTTATAACGACGCCGGCATCGTCATGGCGACGGTCGGCTCGAACCCGAAAATCACGCTGCAAGGCTTTCCCTATGTGTTTCGGATCGGCGCCAATGACAGCCAGCTGGGCGGCAAAATGGCCCTGTACGCAGCCAAGGAACTGAAGCTGAAGAAGATCGCCGTGATCGACGATCGCACTGCTTACGGCCAGGGCGTGGTGGATGAATTCATCAAGGCGGCCAAGGCGGGCGGCGTGACGATTGCCGCACGTGAATACACCAACGACAAGGCAACCGATTTCACCGCGATCCTGACCTCGATCAAGGCCAAAAATCCGGATGCGATTTTTTACGGCGGCTATTTCGCCCAAGCGGCGGCCATGAAGCGCCAGATGAAACAGCTGGGCGTCAACGCCTACCTGTTGGGCGGCGACACCATCTGCAATAACGAGATGGGCAAGCTGACCGGCGATGCGATGGACAACCGCGTGTTCTGCACCCAGGGCGGCTCGATGCTGGAAACACAAACCGCCGGCAAGACCTTTGCCAACAACTACGAAAAACAGTACGGCAGCAAGCCATTGACCTATGCGGTGTCGTTCTACGACGGCATGATGCTGATTGCCGATGCCATGCAAAAGGCGAAGTCGGTCGAACCCAAGCAATACGAGCCGGTGCTGGCGAAGATCAAATACAGCGGCGTCGCCGGCGTCTACGAGTATGACAAGAACCACGACATGAAGAGCTCGCCGGTGACGGTGTTCGACTTCAAGAATGGCGAACCAAGCCCGATCACCAGCTATTAACAGCGTCGTATAACAAGCTTCTCCGAGGGTTTAAGCCAGCCGCAAGGCTGGCTTTTTTTATTCCTGTAAATCGAATTTATTGAGTATGTGAGTATTTACTAGATTTGGAGAGCGACACAGAACGTGTATGCACGGAGTATATGACGATATATAAAGCCGGTATGCAAGCCAGACGCTAGTTGGGCCGCGCCCGCCGCGCCACCGAACCGGCTGCCGCCGGATGCTCTACAATCGATCCATCGATTTCTCCATTCCCAGCGCGGCATCCGGCTGCCTACCCAGGACAACATGAAACCATTTGAACCGAATCTCGGCACGCTGGCCGTGGCCCGCGACATCCTGCTGACGCCTTTTGGCCTCGACGAATCTGCCTTGCTGAAGACGCTGGGCGCGATGTTTACGCACAAGGTGGATTACGCCGACCTGTATTTCCAGTTCACCAAGAACGAAGGCTGGAGCCTGGAAGAAGGCATCGTCAAGACCGGCAGTTTTTCGATCGATCAGGGCGTCGGCGTGCGCGCCGTGTCCGGCGACAAGACGGCTTTTTCCTATTCGGACGAGATTTCCGAACGGGCGCTGCTGGAAGCGGCGGCGGCCACCCGCACCATCGCCCGCCAGGGCAATGGCAAGATCAAGATTGCGTCCGGCATGCAGCAGGTCGGCGGCCGTGACCTGTACCTGCCGAACGACCCGATCGGCTCGCTCGATGCCACGCAAAAAGTCCAGTTGCTGGAACGGATCGAACGCATCGCCCGCGCCAAGGATCCGCGCGTGGTGCAGGTGATGGCGGGCCTGGCCGGCGAATACGATGTGGTGCTGGTGGCGCGCAGCGACGGCGTGATTGCGGCCGACATCCGGCCGCTGGTGCGGGTTTCAGTGACGGTGATCGCCGAGCAGGACGGCCGGCGCGAGATGGGCTCGTCCGGCGGTGGCGGCCGCTACAGCTACGATTATTTCAGCGAGGCGCTGCTGGAGCAGTATGCCTCGGAAGCGGTGGCGGCGGCCTTGGTGAATCTCGATGCGCGGCCGGCGCCGGCCGGGCCGATGACCGTGGTGCTTGGGCCCGGCTGGCCCGGCGTGCTGCTGCATGAAGCGATCGGGCATGGCCTGGAAGGCGACTTCAACCGCAAGGGTTCGAGCGCCTTTACCGGCCGCATTGGCCAGCGCGTGGCGGCCAAGGGCGTCACCGTGGTCGACGACGGCACTCTCGCCAACCGGCGCGGTTCGCTCAACATCGACGACGAAGGCAATCCGACCCAGTGCACCACGCTGATCGAGGACGGCATCCTGAAGGGCTATATCCAGGACACGCTGAATGCACGCCTGATGAAGCTGCCGGTGACCGGCAACGCCCGGCGTGAATCGTTCGCCCACCTGCCGCTGCCGCGCATGACCAATACCTACATGCTGGCCGGCGACCGCGACCCGGCGGAAATCATCGCCTCCGTGAAAAACGGCTTGTACGCGGTGAATTTCGGCGGTGGCCAGGTCGACATCACCAACGGCAAGTTCGTGTTTTCCGCCAGCGAGGCGTACATGATCGAGGACGGCAAGGTGACTTATCCCGTCAAGGGCGCGACCCTGATCGGCAATGGCCCGGACGTGCTGAACCGGGTATCGATGATCGGCAACGACATGCGGCTCGATTCCGGCGTCGGCGTCTGCGGCAAGGAAGGGCAGAGCGTGCCGGTCGGAGTCGGTCAGCCGACCCTGCGCATCGATGGCGTGACGGTAGGCGGCACCGCCTAGGGCTGGCATGCGGCGCGAGCGGCGCCATCACGGCGTCAATGCTGGATTGCCAAATCGACCCGGTTCGGCGCTCCGCCGTCCTTGATGCCGGCCGCACTCAGTTGCGGCGCGATCAGGAACATCCGCTGATTAGCCACGTTGCCCTGCTGCTCCAGATAGCGCTTGACAGTCAAGGCCCGGCGGTCGGCCAGCGCCTTCAGTTCGGCGTCGCCAGCCGGTGCGTTGGCGATCATCAGTTTTTCCATTTCTTCCGGCGGCAACGACTTGACCAGGCCGATCATGTTGCGCGGCTTGGAGAATTTTTCGGCCTTGTAGGCGCGCTCCAGGTATTTCGGGTATTCGGCCGGCGTAACGGTCACGTCTTGTATCTGCACGGCGGAACCCTGATCGCGCAATTCCTCGATTTTTTGCAGTCTCACCTTGCGCTCCACATACGCG
>DATJCV010000049.1:0-4112 GCA_035497775.1 Burkholderiaceae bacterium
GGCAGCACCGCATCCGCCCTGACTGCCAGGATCACCCGACGGAATTCCGCCTGGATCCGCTGCAGCGCCTGCTGCGTCTCGGCTTCGAAGCGCAGCACCACCACCGGCGTGGTATTCGACGAACGCATCAAGCCAAAGCCATCCGCATATTCGACGCGCAAGCCATCCACCGTGATGACCTGCTCCGAACCCGGGAAAACCGCCTCGCGCTGCATGGTCTCGATCAGCGCAAAATTCTCGCCCTCGCCCAGCCACAACTGCAACTCCGGCGTGCTGATCGATTGCGGCAAGGCGTTCAGCAGCGCCGCCGGATCGGCTACCTGGCTGACCAGTTCCAGCAGGCGCGCGCCGGCATACAACCCGTCGTCGAAGCCATACCAGCGGTCCTTGAAAAACACATGCCCGCTCATTTCCCCGCCCAGCGGCGCTCCGGTTTCACGCATCTTCGCCTTCACCAGCGAATGGCCGGTCTTCCACATCAGCGGCACGCCGCCATGCGCCTCGATCCAGGGCGCCAGGTGGCGCGTGCATTTGACGTCGTACAGGATCTGCTGGCCCGGATGGCGCGTCAGCACGTCCTGCGCGAACAGCATCAGCTGCCGGTCCGGATAGATGATCTGGCCGTCCTTGGTCACCACGCCCAGCCGGTCGCCGTCGCCGTCGAACGCGAGGCCGATTTCGGCGTCGCCATGACGTAGGCAGGCGATCAAATCCTGCAGATTTTCCGGATGCGCCGGATCCGGATGGTGGTTCGGGAAGGTGCCGTCCACCTCGCAAAACAGCTCGGTCACTTCGCAGCCGAGTGCGCGATACAGCTCGCCGGCAAAGGCGCCGGCCACGCCGTTGCCGCAGTCGATCGCGATCTTCATCGGCCGCGCCAGCTTGACGCCGCCGACGATGCGCTGCAGATAGGCGTCCTTGATATCGTGCTGGCGATAAGCACCGGCGCCGCCGGTAAACTGGCCTTCGACGATGCGCCGGTACAGCGCCGCAATCGTGTCGCCGTAGATCGCCTCGCCCGCCAGCACCATCTTGAAGCCGTTGTAGTCCGGCGGATTGTGGCTGCCGGTGACCATGACGCCGGATTGAACGCCCAGCGCATGCGTGGCGAAATACACCATCGGCGTCGCCACCACGCCCAGATCGACCACGTCCACGCCCACCGCCTGCAAACCCTCTGCCAGCGCCGCCAGCAGTTCCGAGCCAGATAGCCGGCCATCGCGACCGACTACCACAGCCCGCTCACCCTTGGCCAGCACGGCGCTACCGAAGGCCTGGCCGATCTGGCGCGCGATCGCCGCATCCAGCGTCTGGCCCACCACGCCGCGAATGTCATAAGCCTTGAAAATACCGCGGGTCAGAGCGAGGGGTTCGGTCATGGGAAATTAAAGGAATGAATGGAAGGAAAGGAATGATGTCGCTCGCTTGGCTAGACATGGCTCGGCCATATACTCCATGCATGGACAGGTTTTTACGGGCATAAATAAACAGTTTTAATGCCATACTCCAATACGGGACGCGCACAGGCGGGCTGCTCGCCGCTTCTGCATCCGGGATTTACCCGTCATTCACATGCCGGGCCCGCCCCAGCCTGCTTGAGGCCGGGGCGGAAATTCGTGCGTCAGATCAAACCCGCAAGGCGTCGATCGATTGTCCCGACGCCAGCCACTCCTGCACCCACTTCGGCTGCCGCCCGCGCCCGGTCCATTGCAAGGCCGCATTCGACGGGTGGCGATAGCGCACCGCGACACTTCCCTTGCCGCTGCGCGCCTTCGCTGCCCCGATCAAATCCTTCAGCGAAATCCCGGCCTTTTGTGCAATCGCCAGAATCTGCTCGCGCGCCTGGGCACGTTCGGTTTGCTCGCGCTCCTTCAGCGTCTGCTTGATCTTTTCCTGCAAAGCGTGCAGCTCTGCCACCGATAATTTAGATAAATCCATTGCGCCCCCTAAGAAATACGATTGAAATTTTCACCACCATGGCGATCGCCGCCCTATCGTCACCGCCGCTTTCCCTGCACTATTTTTTAATGCAGGCTGGGCTCGGCCGGCACCACTGCCAGTTTCGCGCGCGCATCCTGCGCTACCCAGATGAAGTCCTCAATCTCGCATTGCGGCACATAACCGGCCACGGCACGCAGCAGCAGATTCCGCACTTCTTCATAATCAAACCGGTCACAAGCCAGCCTGAGTTCAGTCAACAGTTCCTCCAGCTTGGACCAGGCAATCTCCACCTCCTGCGCGCGCATGATCAATGGATGCGCGGTACCCTCCACCTCCCCGCCTATCAGCAGCTCCTCATACAGCTTCTCGCCGGGGCGCAAGCCCACATACTGGATTTCGATCCCGTCATCGGCCTTCGTCTCGCCCCTGACTTCCAGCCCGCTCAGGTGCACCATGCGCCGCGCCAGATCGACAATCTTGACCGGCTCACCCATGTCGAGCACAAACACATCCCCGCCTTCAGCCATGCCGCCCGCCTGCAACACCAGTTGCGCCGCCTCCGGGATCGTCATGAAATACCGAGTGATTTCCGGGTGCGTGACGGTGATCGGTCCGCCGGCCATGATCTGCTTGCGAAACAAAGGCACCACTGAACCGGACGACCCGAGCACATTGCCGAAACGCACCATGCAAAAGCACGTCGCCGCCTGCTGCCGCGCAAACGCCTGCAAAACCAATTCCGCCAGCCGCTTGGTCGAACCCATCACATTAGTCGGCCGCACCGCCTTGTCGGTCGAGATCAGGACGAAATGCTTCACTCCAGCCGCCATCGCCGCCTGCGCAATGCTGAGGGTACCGAACACGTTATTGCGAATACCCTCGATCGGGTTATGCTCGACCAGCGGCACGTGCTTGTAGGCAGCGGCGTGATAGACGGTATCCACCATGAAGGCGCGCAAGATCCGCGTGCATTTCTCCTGTTCCAATACCGAGCCAAGGAAGGGCGTCACGTCCACCTCGACGCCCAAGGTGACGCGCAGCTGCGCCAACTCACTCTTGATCGAATACAGCGCGAATTCCGACATCTCCAACAACACCAGCCGCGTCGGCCGCAAGGCGATGATCTGCCGGCACAATTCCGCCCCGATCGACCCTCCCGCCCCCGTCACCAGCACCGCTTTGCCGGTAATGCAGGCCGAAATCAATTGCGCATCCGGCGCCACCGCATCCCGCCCCAGCAGATCCTCGATTTCGATATCCCGCACATCCTGCAACCGCAACTCGCCATTGATCAGGCTCTCGATCGGCGGTGTGACCTTGATCTTCACCTTGAGCGGTTCCAGCTTTGCAAGAATCTGCTTTTGCCGCTGCCTGGTTTGGGACGGCAATGCCAGCAGGATTTCCTTGATCTCTTTCTTTTCAATCAACTTCGGTAATTGATCCGACGGATAAATCTTGATTCCGCCGATCGTCGCTCCTTGCAGTTCGCGCTTGTCGTCGATAAATGCCACCGGCGTGTAGTCGCGCACGTTACGCAAGGCGCTGACCAATTGAATTCCTGCATGGCCAGCCCCATAAATCGCCACTCGCACCGCTCCGTTGGAAACGCTCGCATGCAAAAAATATCCACGGGCGAAAAATCGGCTCGCAATGATGTACATGATCGCACCGACCCAATAGATGCCAAACACGCCGCGCGACATGCCGATCATGTGTGTCGTCAATGCAGTCAATACAACCAGCACCAATACCGAAAGCGTGACACCGACGAAGACTACGTAAATAATTTTTTGATCTATAAAGCGAACTACGGCTCGGTACAAACCGAGACGAATGAAAATCGGAATTGAAACAATAGGTGCCGCGACAACGAATAGGGCATATTGACGTAAAAGATCATTATTTACACCGTCAAAGCGCAGCCATATGGCAACGAAGAATGTCAGTGGCAAGAAAACGCAATCCACTGCCGCAGCAACAAACTGCTTATGAAGCCGGGATAAGCCTAAAATCGATTTTATCAACATGCGAAAATATCAAAATCGTTATAATAATTAGCTTCTTGGCCGTATGAATATAAAATATAGTGTAGCAAATATGATCTTTATATCCACAATAAAATTTCGCGATTTGACGTATCGCAAATAATAATTTTGTTTTACGGGAAGAAT
>DATJCV010000050.1:0-3084 GCA_035497775.1 Burkholderiaceae bacterium
ACTGCCAGTGCGAGAAGCGATTTTTTCATTGAAGGTTCTCCAAGAGTTGTGCTGCTAAAATTGTTGTCTTGCATTCAGCAAGGTCACTAGTGATGACGTCCCTGCCGACACTTCCGAACTTGTGGATCAAGAAGCTAGGCTTCATTTCATCAAAGAATGATGCCAAGAGCAAAGATAATTGCGTTTTGGCATCGATAACGGCTGCAGGTTGTGGCTTAAGTACAACAATTAGGCAAAACTGATAGCAAGACAACAATGTATGCAAACATTCAATCATTTCATCCTTGGTCTGGATCGGGCGCTGCGCGCTGTTTCCGGGGTCACTGTTGCAGGGCGTGCCAATCCCGCCCTGCAGGCGGCAGATGGCGTGCTGGACGCGGCCGAGCAACGGCATAGCGCCGGGCTGATGCGGGTCAATCATGTGGGCGAGGTGTGCGCGCAGGCTTTATACGAGGCGCAGGGGCGCTTTACGCGCAACCCGGTGCTGCGGCGGCAATTCGCGGCGGCCGGACGTGAAGAGGAGGATCATCTGGCCTGGACCGCCGAGCGCTTGCGCGAACTGCAGTCGCGGCCCAGCCTGTTGAATCCGCTGTGGTACGCCGGCGCTTATGCGTTGGGCGCGTTGGCGGCCAAGGTGGGCGACGCCACCAGCCTTGGTTTCGTGGTCGAAACCGAGAAGCAGGTGGAGGCGCATCTGCTGGGGCACATGCAACAACTGCCCGCGCAGGATGCGAAGTCGCGCGCGATCGTGACGCAAATGGCGGCCGATGAAGTGGCGCATGGCGCGACGGCACAGGCGCTGGGCGCGGCGCAGACGCCATTGCCGGTGCGGCATGCGATGCGGGTGATGGCCAAGGTGATGACGTCCGTTGCCTATCATCTATAAGTTCGACGGCAAACCGGGTTGCGGCCATTTCTCGCAGGGCTGAACACCGCAGCCACGTTCTCCTTCGCAGGAATACCGGCGATCTGGATGTCGATAGCCAATAAAAAACGGACCCGCAAATGGGTCCGTTTCGTTGCTTGAAGCTGCTTACTTGGAGGCGGTGATGGCATCAAGTCTGCTCTCCAACCCGCTTAAAACAAATGGTTGATGCCCACTGAAACTCCAGTCTGGTTTGGTTGGTTGGCTACGCTGTCGTAACGTGCGTTATCGATGTCAGCATAGAAATTGGTCCGTTTGGACAACGCGTACGTCCCACCGACGATGAACAGCTTGCGCTTGCCATCATTATCCGTTGCCAAGGCATTGGTGCTAGAGAAGCCCTTGGTCTGGTAGTAGCCTACGGTCAGAGCGGCAATCGGGGTGACGTTGTAGCTGCCGCCCAGCCACCAGTCTTTGGTGCGCTGTTCGCCACCGATCGCCAGATCTTGCTTGGCATCGGCATAGCCGAGCGCGACACGGAACGGACCGGTTGCATAGGCGCCCCCTACCGTCCAGTTTTTCAGGCTTTGGTTAAGCGCCGTATCCGTTGGCACCGGGGTCGCTCCAAACAGGCCTGCACGCTTGCCGGTTGTGTACGCGCCACCAACGCTGAATGGGCCGCCGGTGTAATTGAGGCCAATCGCTGCGGTTGAGTTGTTGCCGGTGCTGCCCGCGACTTCACCCAATGCGTATTCCGCTCGTACCGATACGCCGGCGAAGGTGCCAGTGTATTGGATGTCGTTGTCGAGACGGATCAAGCCGCCCTGGTTAACTAGAGGGATGATGCCGGTGTATTTGTAGTTGAACGGATCGTAGGCGCTGATCGTTCTGTAGTTGACCGAATATTGACGGCCCAGATCCAGCGAACCCCAGGGGCCGCCCAGGCCGATCGAGGCGGTCCGGTTGAATAGTCTGTTGGTCGAGTTGTCCAGCGTGCCGGTGCCGGTGTTGAAGCCGGTTTCCAGGCTGAAGTGCGCATTCTGTCCGCCGCCCAGATCCTCTATGCCCTTGAAGCCGATGCGGTTGGAGTTATAGGTGCCGGTCGAGCCGATGCTCAGTTTGTTGCCGCGGGTGCCGTCAGGATTGGTGGCGTTGGTTTGATCTCGAATGCCGCCGTCGAATGAGCCGTAGATGGTGATGCTGGTTTGTGCTGCTGCAGCGCCCGCAAAGGTGCCGAGTACCGCTAGAGCGAGTAACGATTTCTTCATTGAAAATTCTCCAAAAATGGTTGTGCCGAGAGTGTTCAGCAGGGGCGCTGGTCATCCTGTTCGTACCAAAGGCGCCAAGCCGATAGGCCGGGAAATGCGCAAGTCGCTGAAATACGCTTCATGCATCGTCCAACAAGGGCGGAAGGTCGGCAGTGGGAGCAGAACCGGTTATGTTTACTGAAAACTGGCAGAAATAACGATTCTGGAAGTGCGGCCGGCTAGGTATTTGAGCAGCCTGTTGATGTTAATTTCATCAAAAATCAGACGGCAGGGCAAAGAGAATCGGCTTTTTTATGCGATATTTTGCTTAAATTGTCGTAAATTGGCAACAAAACCATATTTTTACTAGTGACACAGAAATATTTTTAGTGTATGGGCGGAAACTTTTGTAATTGGCTGATGCGAGTCGGCCATATCGAAGATTCTTTATGCGAAAACACCTGTATGGCCCTGAGCGCGATGCAGTGCGCGGCGATGGGAGGGGGGCTTCGGGCGGCAGAGGATGGCGAGCGAGGTTGTGCGCGAACCTATCAGTGGGTGTGGCGCTCGATCACGCGTGGCGCAGGCGCTCGCGGCTGTGTGCGCTTGGTTGTTGAAATAGCCTGCGGCCTAGCGCAACGGGTCATGCATGGGTTCCCGCTTTCGCAGGAATGACGCAGAGTGATTTAGTCCGCCTCTCTTCCAAAGTGCTGCCGAAACTGGCGCTTATCTGCGATCGGCAAATAATCAGATGGCGCCATGGAGTATGCCTAAAAAATAAAGAATAACTAGCCGTGTGCGATTGTCAATGACAGGAGTATCTAAGTGCGAAGCCGCATGCGCAGCCAGCAGTTGACGGCGGCAGGGCGGCAAGAGCGAGGTGGTGGATACGAGGACTGGCGAACCGTGGGCGGGGCGATGATGCTAAGAGGGGGTCTCGGTTTCTGCCAGATCATCCACGATCTCGAATGA
>DATJCV010000051.1:0-16595 GCA_035497775.1 Burkholderiaceae bacterium
AATTCTGCTACCTGTTGGTTTGCAATCTAAGGAGAGGCTATGTCCCGCAATACTTTGAACACGCTCAAAGAATTCAAAATAACGGATTCAAAAACGGGCAAATTCTATTCACTACCGGCACTGGGGAAAAAACTCGGCGTCAACATCTCGCGCCTGCCGGTATCGATCCGGGTCGTGCTGGAGTCCGTGCTGCGCAATTGCGACGGCAAGAAGGTCACCGAGGAGAACGTGATCAAGCTGGCCAACTGGCAGCCGAACGCCACGCGCACCGAGGAAATTCCGTTCGTCGTGTCGCGCGTGGTGCTGCAGGACTTCACCGGCGTGCCGCTGCTGGTGGACCTGGCCGCGATGCGCGGCACCGCCAAGCAAATGGGCAAGGATCCGAAACGGATCGAACCGATGGTGCCGGTCGACCTGGTGGTCGACCACTCGGTGCAGATCGACCACTTCCGCGAAAAGAAGGCGCTCGACCTCAACATGAAGATCGAGTTCGAGCGCAACAACGAGCGCTACCAGTTCATGAAATGGGGCATGCAGGCGTTCGACACCTTCCGCGTGGTGCCGCCGGGCTTCGGCATCGTGCACCAGGTTAACCTGGAGTACCTGGCGCGCGGGGTGCACAAGAAGGCGACCGACAAGGGCACCGTCTACTACCCGGACACCCTGGTCGGCACCGATTCGCACACCACCATGATCAACGGCATCGGCGTGGTCGGCTGGGGCGTCGGCGGCATCGAAGCCGAGGCCGCGATGCTGGGCCAGCCGGTCTACATGCTGACGCCGGACGTGGTCGGCGTGAACCTGACCGGCCAGTTGCGCGAAGGCGTCACCGCCACCGACCTGGTGCTGACCATCACCGAACTGCTGCGCAAGGAAAAAGTGGTCGGCAAGTTCGTCGAGTTCTTCGGCGAAGGCACTGCTTCGCTGTCGGTCACCGACCGCGCCACGCTGGGCAACATGGCGCCCGAATACGGCGCCACCATGGGCTTCTTCCCGGTCGACGAAGCCACCATCGACTACTTCCGCGGCACCGGTCGCACCAAGGCCGAGATCGACGCCTTTGAAGGCTACTTCCGCGCGCAGAAAATGTTCGGCGTGCCGAAATCTGGCGAGATCGACTACACCACCGTGGTCGCGCTCGACCTCGGTTCGGTCAGCCCGTCGCTGGCCGGCCCGCGCCGGCCGCAGGACCGGATCGAGATCGGCAACGTCAAGAACAACTTCGCCGAACTGTTCGCCAAGCCGGTGGCCGAAGGCGGCTTCAACAAGAAGGCAGAAGACCTGCACACCGAATACGTGACCTCGGACGGCATCAAGATCAAGAACGGCGACGTGCTGATCGCCGCCATCACCTCCTGCACCAACACCTCGAACCCGAGCGTGATGCTGGCCGCCGGCCTGCTGGCCAAGAAGGCGGTCGAAGCCGGCCTGAAAATCCCGCGCCACGTCAAGACCTCGCTGGCGCCGGGCTCGCGCGTGGTCACCGAATACCTGAAGGCGGCTGGCCTGTTCGAATACCTGGAAAAAGTCGGCTTCGGCCTCGCTGCGTACGGCTGCACCACCTGCATCGGCAACGCCGGCGACCTGACTCCGGCAATGAACGAGGCGCTGGTCAAGGACGACATCATCGCCGCCGCGGTGCTGTCCGGCAACCGCAACTTCGAAGCCCGGATCCACCCCAACCTGCGCTCGAACTTCCTGGCCTCGCCGCCGCTGGTGGTGGCCTACGCGATCGCCGGCAACATGATGATCGACCTGATGACCGAGCCACTGGGCCGCGTCAAGGGGCGCGACATCTACCTCGGCGATATCTGGCCGACCTCGCAGGAAATCGGCAAGCTGATGCGGCACGCGCTGAACGGCAAGACCTTCAAGGACAATTACGCGGCGATCAAGGACAACCCGGGCAAGCTGTGGGAACAGATCAAGGGCGTCGCCGAAGGCGAGGTCTACAACTGGCCGGGCTCGACCTATATCGCCGAGCCGCCGTTCTTCGAAGGTTTCGGCATGCAGCCACCGGCCGCTGCCACCGCGATTACCGGCGCCCGCGCGCTGGGCGTGTTCGGCGACTCGATCACCACCGACCACATCTCGCCAGCCGGTGCCATCAAGGAAAGCAGCCCGGCCGGCAAGTGGCTGAAGGAAAACGGCGTGCTGAAGGCCGATTTCAACTCCTACGGCTCGCGCCGCGGCAACCATGACGTGATGATGCGCGGCACCTTTGCCAACGTCCGCATCAAGAACCTGATGATCCCGCCGACTCCGGACGGCTCGCGGGTGGAAGGCGGCATCACGCTGCATCAACCGAGCGGCGAACAAATGCCGATCTACGACGCCGCCATGCGCTACGTCAAGGACGGCGTGCCGACCGTGATCATCAGCGGCGAGGAATACGGCACCGGCTCCTCGCGCGACTGGGCCGCCAAGGGCACGCAACTGCTGGGAGTGAAGGCTGTGGTGGCGCGCTCGTTCGAACGGATCCACCGCTCCAACCTGGTCGGCATGGGCGTGCTGCCGCTGCAATTCATCGGCAACGACAGCGCACAGACGCTCGGCATCAAGGGCGATGAAACCTTCGACGTGACCGGCCTGCAAGGCGAAATCAAGCCATTGCAAAAAGTCACGCTGGTGATCCATCGCAGCAACGGCGAAACCCAGAGCGTCAAGGTCGTCTTGCGTATCGATACGCCGATCGAAGTCGACTACTACAACCACGGCGGCATCCTGCCATTCGTGCTGCGTCAGTTGTTGGCAGCCTGATTCGACGGCTCCCATCAAACAGGTTGGGCGTTCGCGCGTCCAGCCTGTTTTTTTATGCGCTCGGACTCATATACTATATAGTGTATATTTGCAAGCCGTTTATTTTACTGCGGTAAGACTGATTTTTTCAGCATACTCCTAGTTTTACCGCACATCCGTGAATCCTCTACAATACGATTCCCGCCGCCCCTCGCTGATCCGGACCCGCCATGCGTCAACTTTCCAAAACCTCCGCTTCCAAACCATCCGCGGACAGCTTGCGCCTGATGAATTTCTGTCGCGCGATTTTGCAGTCGGGCAGCCGCATCGAGCAGCGCGCCTGGGAGCGCCACCTTGAACTGCTGGTCCAAAAGCTATTGAAGAACAGCCACCAGAATGCGCTGGACGCCGCACTTGACCGCCTGTTCGCGAGCGAGCCGGACGCCTATGAAGTCTTGATGGACGCCGCCGAAGCCGGCAGCGAATCCTGCGTGATCGAAAAGGATGGCGTCGCCTGGGATGGCTTGCTGGTCGCCATGCCGATCCTGGCCTGGACCCGTTATTCGATTCCGGCGGGACCGATCCCGCCCGACGTCCTGAGCGCACTCAGTGCCCATTTGCATGCGCACATCCTGGCGGCGGACGTCAAGGCGATGCTGGCGCCGACGCTGTTTTCGATCGACCAGCTGCCGCGCACGCACAGTGAAATTTTCGCGCTGACGCATCGCATGACGCAGGCAGCGCTGAAAAATACGGCCGTGGCCGCGCTTGCCAATCCACCCGAAACCGCGCCCTTTCTGGCTGACGCCCGCTTCCTGCTGGCCGCCGTCAGCGCCCCGGCCGGGATGCCGCTATTTGGCTGGCAAAGCGCCACCGGCCATAACGATTACAGCGCGGCACGCGCCGCCGCACTCAAGCAATGGCAGCTGCAAGCTACGCCCAACGTCACGCGCGTGATGCCCGGCTGTGGTATCGAGCTGCTGTTGCCGGACGCCTATTTTGTCGCCTGCCGCGATGCCGACAAGCAGATCCGCCCGGCCTCGATTCGCGCCGCCGATTTTTACCTGACCTCGACCCTGGGCATCGAGTCGCAGGAACTGCAGGCCAACATCGGCGGCTTCGCCGAAACTGCCGATGGCAACATCGACGAATACCGGATCGGTTTTTCCGTCGGCCAGAACCCGGAAGTGGTATATGGCGTGATCTGGCCCTTGTACGGACAGGAAGACGACGACAGCGGAGAAACCGCCTTGGCCGCGGGCGCAACCGATGCCACCACGACGCCGATCGAGGAAATCCTGATGCTGCTGCGCGAATGCGGCATCACCCGCATCAAGCGTCACAGCCAGCGTTTTCCGCTGGAATTTTGCGAAGACTGCGGCGCCCCGCTCTACCCGGACCAGGATGCCGACCTGGTGCACGCAGAAATGCCGGAAGGCGCGGCCGCCGGTTCAGAGCATTTCCACTGAATCCCAGGCCGGTTGATGCCCGGCACCCTGGCTGAACAGCTCCAGCAACGGCTGCAGTAGTGCCGCGCCCAGCCGCGCGCTGCGCACGCCATTCCAGCCTCGTTGCGCATCCGGCAACTCGGCATTGTCCTTGAACGGCATTTCCAGCGTCAGCGACGGGCACTTGAAGGTGTGGCCGATGTATTTCGATGCCAGCTTCAGCATGTCTTCCCGGTATTTGCCGCTGGCATAACCGTACCTGGTCTGGAAATCGGGGCTGGCGCGCCGGAAAGCGTCAATGAACAACTGCTGCTCGGCCGCCTGTTGCGCGCTGAAATCCTCCAGCATTTCGCTGCCGGCGATGAATACGTACGGCAAGGCTTCATCGCCATGCATGTCAAGAAAAAAATCGCAGCCGGTTTGCAGAATCCGGTTTCGTACCAAAAATACCTCCGGGCTCTTTTCCAATGACGGCGCCATCCATTCGCGGTTCAGGTTGGCCCCCGCCGCATTGGTGCGCAGGTTGCCGCGCACCGCGCCATCCGGATTCATGTTCGGCACGACATAAAAGACCGCGCGCTGCAACAGCCGCCGCGCCAGCGGGTTGGCGGTGTCCAGCAATGCCTCGATGAAGCCTTCGGCGCACCATTCGGCCATGGTTTCGCCCGGATGCTGGCGCGCGATGATCCACACCTTCTTGTCCGCCGCCGCATCGCCGATCTGCAGCAGATTCAGGTCGCGCCCGTCCAGCGTCGCGCCCAGATCCTCGACCCGGACCAGCGGCGACGCCTGCGCCCGGCCCAGCAGGCGCAAGTGGCGCTCCCACGAATAAGGCTCGAAATAGGCGAAGTAGACACTGTCTTGCTGCGGCGTGAAGACGATGCTCAAGACCTGGCCGTCGTAACTGGTCGGCACCCGGAACCAGTGCTCAAGATCATAGCTGGCCACCGCCTGATAATTTTCCCAGCCGGCGGCAAAGGCCGCGTGCCCGGCGTTCAGAATCCGCATGCTGCACGCCGCGCCGCGCGCGCCCTGCAGCCGGAAATAAAACCACTGGCGGATATCGGCGTGCGAATCAGCGCGCAGGTTGAGCTCGATCGCCTGTGCCGCATCGGCGCGCACTACTTCAATCGCGCCGCCATCGAACTGGTCGCTGATCTTGATCGTCATGAAATTTCCTCGAAAATGCTGGAGCGGCGCGATGGAGGTGCGCCGGTTGCCGATGATTATCGCGCACTGCCGCAGCCACCGTCAGGCACCGCGTTTTGGCAGGCGGCGGCTATCGAAAATCAGTATCGCTCTGCTATAATCCGCAGTTCGTCGGGGCGTAGCGCAGCCTGGTAGCGTACTTGCATGGGGTGCAAGGGGTCGTGTGTTCGAATCACACCGTCCCGACCAAAAAAATGAAGGGTTGCAGATTCCGGTCTGCAACCCTTTTTGTTTTTCGACCTGCCATCCGCTAGAACAAAAAAACCCCTTTCCACCGCCAGCCGGACTGGTGCACGATTTCCGGCAGAAAATATGGCCAGTTCGCCGCGAAATGCGCAATGGTCTGCGGCGGTAACTGCAGCGAATCGCTCAGCACCCGCACGCCCAGCCACCGCCGCTTCGCTTCGGTCGGCACCGTCACGTTCCAATAGGAAGAATACACGACGCCAGCAGGCGCGCCGTCTGAAGGCTGCTTCCCCCATACGCAGTTCCAGCGGCCTTGACTGGACTTGGCGGAGCGACTGGATGTTTAGCAACCATGAGGTCAAACAACGTGAAGAAGTCTCCGCCCAAGAGCGGAAATTCAAATATCTGCGTCGTGCCTTGAGGACCTGAGCTGTAGCTGCAGGCCGCAGATCATCATCAAGCTAGAAACGCAGTTGAAGGCCTACTGTCGCTAATTCCCGGCTGAAATCGTAAAAACCCACATTGGAGGGGTTGTCGACGTGCAGGTACTGCATGCGTAACACCATGTCATAGCCGGTGTAGCGGCTGATGTCCCACAGACTGGTCAACGCGACACTGTGCTGGCGATCCTTGCGCGAATCGGCAAAGAATGGCATGGGGGCATCATAAGCATTGCGCTGATGCCGGTAGTTGGCAATCAACTGCCAATCCGGGTTCACCTGCCACAAGGCATAGGCGGATAATCCCCGTCCTTGGTACGAATAAATGTCGGTCTGCGCACGCTCCCGGCTCACGCTGAAGTCGGCTCCGGCTTTGAGATTGGGGCGCAATAAGACGTTGACACCCAAACTGGCGTTGATGCTTTTGGCGTCGCGTTCATTGTATTGGCGAACGGTTTTGTCGAGGTATTCGACAGCGCTGCTAAGACTCCACTGCGGATTCAGAACCTTGCTATAGCGGCCGGTGATGCCGGCGTCGGACTGCTGCACCTTGTTGGCCTGGCGGGTATAGCGCAGGATGGGTTGTACGCTGGTTGAATAGCCGTCACCCTGGTAAATCAAGGCTGGCGCCAGTGACAGCGAGTCGTTGCGGTAGTTTGAATTGCCAAAATAATCGGTGTGGCTTGCGCTGACCTGGTAAAGCACCGAGGTACGGGCGTTCAAAATTTGGTTGTACTGACCAGAAACGCTTTCCACCGCACCCCAGGAATGGATGGGGTGTGATTCCGGGGAGAGCCTGATGATGCCGGGAATGCTGCCGACGACGGCGGAAATCAGGTCACTGGTAGGTCCGCCATTGATATTGCTGTCATAGATTAGGCCGGCAAAGGCTTCGATCTGCCACGGCTTTGACTGGCTGCGCGCCCTGGCCAACGCGGCCGGGTCATTGCCGCTCAAACGTTCAGCGAGCGTGCGCAGCTTATCGCTGGTGTCGTTGGCCTTGCCACGTTGCGCAGCTTGAACGGTGAGTGCCTGGGCCTGCGCTTGGAAACCCTGGCGACTGTAAAGCTCGGCAAGTTCCAGGCGGGGTGTGGAGGCGTTGGGCAGGAGTGCTGCGGTTTTCTCCATGGCCGATGTGGCTTCGTTGACCAGCCCTTGATCACGCAGGCAGTGTGACAGCAGGTATTGGCGGTTGGGTTCGAGGCTGGCATCGGCCTGCATTTGCCCCAACCAATAGCATGCCGCCGCGGGCTCGCCTTCACGTATCAGGTATTCACCCAGGCTTAACAGGCCCTGTTGGCTATCGGTGGGTTGGGCGGGCGTCTGTGCCCAGACGCTGGATGAAAGGCACAAGGTCAACAGCGACCAGCGTAATGTGATTGGATGGGTCAATGCAGTCATTCTTATAGTAGTGGATTGGGAAACGTGCACTGAATTATTTGGCGACGTTGAAGCTGCCAGAGGCGCTGCCAGGAGTGCTCAGGCCCATGTTCCAGTTGCCTGTAGCGGTGGTCGCCGTGTGCGCGCCCTGCAGGTTCATGGACGTCACGTTGGCTGTGTTGATGCCATCCGTGAGGGTGGCGCCTTGGGGGAGTGAGTTGACGTTGCTAAAGGTGCCTTGCGACGCACTGAAGCCAGACAGCGCCAGGCTGCCCGCCCCCCCCGAGGTAATGGTCGCCTGCCCGGTCATATTGGCGGCCTGGGCAAAATCACCGCTGATCGTCAGGGTGCCGCCTGTTGCAAAGCTGTTGGGGCCGCCGAAACTTGCGCTGCCGCTGAAGTTTCCGGTGAATTCACCAACGGCCGCTGGCGGGCTGGCCGCATCAATGGCATCCCGAAAAAACCGTTCCTGGCGCATAGCGTCGGCGGCGGTCATACCCACCGCAACCGTCGGGACACTCCCGGCCCCCATGCCAGCCAAGGTGGCACTGGCATCCAGCATGAGCTTCATGCTGGCGATCAGGTCGGCGCTGGGCGGTGCCATGGGATCACTGGCCGGCGGCAGCACGCCGAGACTGATGGCGCCCAATGCTTTCGTAAAATCAGCGGACGGGATGGCGCCTTCCGGCGGCGCGTCTAACGAAGGCGAGGAGACGTCCGGTGGGGCAAAAGCCGATCCGCCGGAAGGCGCCAGCCCAGTCCCAGGCCGGAGCGCCAGTATCCGAGGTTGCAAATGAATATCCATTGTTGTCGCTGGGGCACTACCATCTGCCTGAATGATGCCGGCCGGCAACGCGTCTAACGAAGGCGAGGAGACGTCCGGTGGTGCAAAAGCCGATCCGCCGGAAGGCGCCATCCCAGTCCCAGGCCGGAGCGCCAGTAGCCGAGGTTGCAAATGAATATCCATTGTTGTCGCTGGGGCACTACCAGCTGCCACGAGGGTGGCGGCCGGCGGCGCGCCTGATGCGAGCAGGGTTGCGCTGGGAAGCCCCGCGACAGTGATGCCGGCTGCCATTGCGACTGCAATCGATTTGATTGTCTCTGGACTAAGAGCCAACTGAGCCTGAGCAGTGGTACAGGCCAATGTGCCTGCGAACAATGCTGCGGACAGGGCTGAATATTTCATTTTCGTGATCTTTCTTGATGGTTCCAGACGGTACAGATTCAAAGCTGTGCTCGCAACGGTTCGGGTTACCCGCATAGATCGCGGCGATTTCGCTAAATTTTTTCTTCCCAACAGTATTTCTCGTATAAAAGCCTAATCAATCCCGAGTTACGCCTCAGCAACTATTACCCCTTAGGCGTTACCATGATGCTGTCAGGTTGCGAAATGGCGTCGTCACTGAGTCGCCCAATAGTAAGGAGCTCGTTTGCTTGGGCGGGCAAGGCGCACAACAACCACGGCAGAATGCACAGCAGTGGAAGCGTATGCGTAGGGAAGAACTGGCTTTGATTTTTTCCTGTTGTTTCGGCTCATGTTAGGGTCAGAAGGCTGGTATTGACTGCATACCTCCCGATCTGAAGTGCTGCCGAGTATAAAAGTTTGTTCACAATTGAAACTAAGCAAATATGAGCGCCGTCGGTCCACGACTCTCTTTACGCGACGGCCAGAGTGGTCGGCTTCGGCTTCGCCTTACCCTTACAGGAGTTCCACATGTCCGACCCCCACTATCCCGACTTGATGGCATTGGTATTGGATGCCGTCTGTGTCGTGAGCGAGTCGGGTATCTTTCTTGCTGTCACTGGAGCCTGTGAACGGATTTTTGGGTACGCCCCAGAAGAACTCGTCGGGCGGCAAATGCTGGATTTTGCCTACGAGCCTGACCGGATAGCAACGTTGGGCGCCGTCGGCCGACTCATGAAGGGTTCGCTGCAGTACGATTTCGAGAACCGCTACGTGCGCAAGGATGGCCGGGTGGTTCGAATTATGTGGTCTGCACGCTGGTATCCAGACAAAAAAGTACGAGTTGCGGTTGCCCGGGATGTCACTCACCGCAAAATCCATCCCCATGAAGGCGCCACGGGCGCGGAGCCTTCCCCGTCCCCCGCGCCTTCATGGCAACTTTTCAGCTCGCCGCCGCGCCTTGTCCCGCCAGGTGCGCCTCCCATCCCACTATCGCACCAGGACTACACTGTTCTTGCCACACTCGCAGCTAATGGCAAGAGCGTCAGCCGTAAGGAAATAATCCAGGCTCTGGGCAAGGACTATTTGGAATACGATCAGCGCCGGCTCGATACGCAAATGCGTCGCCTGCGCCGCAAGGTAGAGCAGGCGTGCGCGCTACGGCTGCCGGTGACGACGCTGCGGGGGGTGGGATATAGATTTTACGATCCGATTGAGATTCGGATTTAGCAGGCACCGGGAGTTATTACGGACAGCATGTATTTCGAGAAATGCACGGCAGGTACTGGAAGGGGGATGTAAAGCGGACCTTCCGGATACGACCGCCAGCCAGGAACCTTGCGCCACATTCCGGGCATTATTGGCTTAGCCGGCACCAGCTCGGCGGCGCAGGCTAAGCCAATAACGCTCGCGCTGAAACTGACGACTACCAACCCACCGCGCCAGATGCCGACTCAAGCAAGTTGCAATCCGCACACTGACGGCGCACCTGCTGATCTCCCAAATACCTAAAACGATGGTTGCATTCCGACTTGCCCGGCTCTTGCGCCTGCGATGGCCGGGCGAGTTCGCGGATGTAACTTTCGGCAATTGCGAGCTGCTTATCTGAAATTCAGGCCGGCAGTGCTGGACGGTATTTCAATATCAAAAAGAAAACCTAGCGATAACTTTATGTTATCGTATAGAAATAGTGTCTGCGAAGAATCGCCGGCGCTATTTTTTTTTAATCTCATTGAAAGATAAATCTGACCATGAAACGATTTTTGTTTGTCTGTGCCTCGATGTTTTTCCTCTACGCCTCTCAAGCTACGGCGGCCGATCAATACGATCCGGTACCTGCCAAGGGCCTCAAGCAATACACCCAATGCATCGGCCACGTCAACGAGGCTTATGAAGGCGGCAACGCGAAAAGCCCGATTGCCGGCCAGACCAAGGCGGAGGCCTATTGCACCTGTATGTGGAGCGAATCTGACGAAGGCTTCAATGGCAACCTGGTGAAATTCGGCCAGACGGCACAAGGCAAAAAAATCAACAACATGTGCGAAAAATACTCGAACTGGCGCGAGTAAACCTGCACGCCACCCGTCTATCCAGAAAAAGCCACATTTTCATGTGGCTTTTTTAGTTTTTACCGCAAACATCCGCACTTTTTTCGTGCTTCCGGCCCGCCCAATAGACACCGTGGGTGGTGCCTTCTACACTTTATTACAACTTGTCGGCCACTTCCTGTCCATTACACCGGCAGGAATAGTGCATCCATTTTCTTGTCCAACACACATGTAGATGAAACGACTTGCCCAATGTGGTTGAAGTGTCGCTTGCGCGAATGTCAATGCACGCTTTCGGCCAAAGAACCGCGCAATCGCTAAGCAGCGCCTTCCGAACGCCATCGTCGGATAAGGAAGGCGAATAGCTGTTTCTCATTCATCGCCAGGAGTGTAGTGAGCCTTGCCGCTTGCTCGGGGTGCGCATTGAAGCCGGCCATTTCAATCACGGAGGTTTTTGTATGGAACTATCCAATCCATCCTTATCCGCAGTTGACTTCGAAAGCTATCGGCTTCTGGTAGACGGCGTCAAGGATTACGCCATTTACATGCTTGACCCCACAGGGCGCGTACTGACATGGAATGCCGGGGCGCAAAGAATCAAGGGTTACACGCGGGAGGAGATCATCGGCCAGCATTTCTCGCGCTTTTACACCGCCGAAGACAAGGCAAAGGGCAAACCCGAGCATGAACTGGCGATGGCGGCAACAGAGGGGCAATGGGAGGATGAGGGCTGGCGCGTACGCCAGGACGGCTCGCTATTCTGGGCCAATGTCGTTATCACCCGCCTGATGAAAGAAGGGCGGCTGGTGGGATTCGCGAAAGTCACGCGCGACATGACTGGGCAAAAAAAATATCGCGATGTGCTGGAGGAAGCCAGGGAAAAATGTGAAAAACTGGTCGCGCTGCGCACCGAGGAACTGGCGCGAAGCGAGGAAATGTTCCGTTCCGCGTTTGAACAGACCTCAGTCGGGATTTCTTACTCGCGCCTGGACGGGTATTTACGGCAAGTCAATCAAAAATTCTGCGACATCGTCGGCTATTCGAAAGACCAACTGGCCGCGCTGACCTTCATCGATATCACCCATCCCGCGGATCGCGCCGCGAGCCTTGAAACGACACGCAGCCTGCTGGCCGGCGAAATCGATTCCTTGACACTGGAAAAGCGCTTCGTGCACAAGGATGGCGGCATTGTCTGGGTCACCCTGACCGCCTCCTTGCATCGCGATACCCGCACCGGCAAGCCAAAGCAGCTGATTGCCGTCGTCGAAGACATCAGCCAACGCAAACGAGCGGAACAAGCGCTGACTGAACAGGCGGCGTTGCTGGACCTGACGGCCGACGCCATTTTCACCTGCAACCCGGAGGGGCGCATCCTGTACTGGAACTGGGGAGCCGAGCACCTATACGGTTTCCCTAGCGAGGCGGCGCTGGGCCGGCTGTCCCACGAATTGTTGTCTACCGTTTTCCCGGAATCACTTGAGCAGACGCTGGATACGCTCTATTCGAAGGGGTCATGGGAGGGCAAGCTTTTTCATACCCGCCAGGATGGCAATCAGATCGCGGTGCTTGCGCGCTGGGCCCTGAAAAAAGACGAAGCCGGTAATCCGTGGCGCATTCTCAAATCCAATACCGATATCACGGAACAAATGCGGGTACAGGAGGAATTGCTGCGTTCCGAAGAGCAATTCCGCCTGCTGGTCGAAGGAACCCGCGACTACGCCATTTTCCTGCTGGATCGGGAGGGACGCATCGCTACCTGGAACCCGGGCGCGGAACGCATTCTCGGCTATCAGAAGGATGAAATCATCGGCGTTCATTTTTCACGGCTTTACTTGCCGAAGGACGTCGAACAGGGTGAACCGCAACAGCGCCTGGCCCAGGCCATCGAGGAAAAACACATCGAAGCAGATGGCTGGCGGATGAGCAAGGATGGCAAGCGTTTCTGGTCGACCGGCGTAATGAGCGCGCTGCGCAATGAAGGCGGGGCGCTACGGGGCTTCGTCGTCATCATGCGCGACAACACCACCCAGCGTTTGGCAGATGAGCGGATCTATTACCTGGCCAACCACGATCCGCTGACCGGATTGGCGAACCGGACCTTGTTCAATGCGAGGTTGCATGACGCGCTGACGCATGCGAAACGCGACAAGCAAATGGTGGCAATCCACATGCTGGACCTCGACCGTTTCAAGTTCGTCAACGACACATTGGGCCACGATGCAGGCGACCTGCTGCTGAAACAGGTCTCGCAGCGCCTGCAGACGCATATGCGTGAAACGGATACGGTGGCGCGCCTTGGCGGCGACGAGTTCGTCGTCATCCAGACCCGCTTGGGAGCGCCCGGCGACGCCGAAGTATTTGCGCGCAAGCTGGTGGACGCCGTCGGCGAGCCCTATCGGCTCAATGCGCAGGAGGCGCAAATCGGCACCAGTATCGGCATTGCAATTTATCCGATCGATGCCACGGAGCCGATGGGACTGCTGAAGAATTCGGACCTGGCGCTGTATAGGGCCAAGAAACGGGGCCGATATGGTTTTGTGCGCTACTCGCCGCGCCTGGGAAGCACGGGACTGAGCCGTCACTCGATGGAAGAGCAGCTGCGCGCGGCGGTACGGCAGAAAAAATTCGAACTCCACTATCAGCCCCAAATCGATTTGCGCAGCTGGAGCATCGCCGGCGTCGAAGCGCTGCTGCGCTGGCAATCGGGGCCGACTCCGGTCCTGCCGCTTGCCCAGTTGTTGGAGCTGGCCGAAAGAACCGAGCTGATCATTCCTATCGGCGAATGGGTATTGCGCGAGGCATGCCGGCAAAACAAGGCATGGCAGCATGCCGGCCTACCCTCCTTCCCGGTTGCGGCGAATGTATCCCTGAGCCAGCTGAGGGACGCGGAATTCACCAAGGCAGTCCGGGAAGCTTTCGAAGAGACCGGGCTCGCGCCGGCTTGCCTGGCGCTGGAACTCCCCCGGGACTTGTGGCGTGCGTCGGACGAAGCGGACAGCGGCCGCCTGGCAGAGTTGAACGAAATGGGAGTCAGGCTGGCGATCGACGATGTTGGCGGGCATTTCTCCTTCCTGTCGGAAGCCAGCGACTTCCGAGTGGATATCCTCAAGATTTCCCAACCCATCGTCAGCCGTCTGCCCAACAGCCAGCACGATGCGCTCATTTCCGCGGCGATCATCGACCTGGCCAAAAAATTGAACCTGAAAGTCATTGCCGAGG
The DNA here is from genome assembly GCA_035497775.1 of Burkholderiaceae bacterium. GTDB lineage: Bacteria > Pseudomonadota > Gammaproteobacteria > Burkholderiales > Burkholderiaceae_D > DATJCV01. Next base: position 13,853 of record DATJCV010000051.1, read on the forward strand.
GCGTGGAGACGGAAGATCAATTGGCGATTCTGGTGGAGCACGGATGTGAAAACGCCCAGGGATTTTTGTTTGGCGCGCCCATGCCCGCAGCCGCCATGGAAACGTTTTTGCGAGAAACGCCCTGGGCCAGATTCCATCAGGCGGCGAAATCCCCAGGCATTTCCACCGATGCGGCTTGAGCGAAGGGCGGGACCCATGCCTCGTGCAGGGTGCCGCTGTGGCAGTAGTTGTTCAGCGGCATGCTCAACAGCACGCTGGAAAAGCATCAGCGTCGCGCCGGCGAGCCCCATGCCACGATTATGCGCGTGAGCGACAAGCCGCCTCTCGCCGCGTGGCTCAAGCCCGGACACGAATTGTGGAGTTTATTTCCCGTGGGCGGGCAACATGCGTTGCAATATGCCGTCGTGCCGGAAAAAATGATGGTAAAGCGCCGCAGCCGCGTGCAGCGCGATCAGCGCCAGCAGCGTCCACATCAGATAGGCATGAATATCGCCAGCTGTCAGTGCCCAGCGGGCTTTCGGCACGGCGATGTCAGGCAGCGAAAAGATGCCGAACACCTTGATCGGAAGCTTATGTGCGGATGCCGAGGCCCAGCCCAGAAATGGCCCAAGCAACAAAATCAAATAGAACGCGACATGAGTCGCGTGGGCAGTCCAGCGTTCCCACGCGGGCGAATCCGGCATGTCCAGCGGCACCGGATGGAGCAGCCGGCCGATGAAGCGGATTGCCATCACGACCAGAATCAGCACACCGAACGAGAAGTGCAGATTGATCAGTGTTCCCGGCACCGTGTTGGGTCCAATCCCGGGCATCAGGATCGCGATCACGAACTGCGACGACACCAGCAGCACGACCAGCCAATGCAGAAATTTCGCGGTTGAGCGGTATCCCTGAATCGCGACAACGCCTTGGGCAGAACCGATTGTCCGGAAATCGCGGCTTGGCAAGGTCAATGCTCCTCGTGTCGATGAAACGCCCTGCAGCAATGGTGCCGTCCTGGCACTGATGACAGGGCATGTTGGCTGGTTAAGATCAGCAGTTCGTCAAGCCATTCGGACAATGATACTGCGGCCGCGACCGTCCTCACGTCAGTGTCCGTGTTTTCAGGCCGGCCGCCACCTTGCCGTGTAGCCACGCTCTCGATTTTGGTTGGTTTTGCACCACCTGAAATCCACCTGCCGGTTTGCGCAGATGAGCACCGGAATGGCGGCCTGGCAGCCGCCGCGCGACTGCGACAGTTTGCTATGGCTAGCGCATAATTATATGAGTATGCTTTAAAATATTATATTTTATTTGCGATATTTGACATCTATTGGTGGAGTATATGTTTTTTACACGTCAACGTGTGCAACTGACTGATATATCGTGTTACAACTTTTCACTTATTTCCTGTCCGCGCCTTTCCTTTGGAACTCGTTAACAACTTGTCCAGTCCGAAGACTGTATAACCACCAACCGAAGGAAATCTGCCATGAAAAAATCATCGCTTATGATGGCCGCGCTATTGGCCGCAACCGCCACGTCGACATTTGCGCAAGGCTTGGTTCAAGGCGTTACGGAAAGCACGGATCCAGCCAAGGCTGCCGCCGTCGAGCAGCATGCGGCTGAACTGCGAGCGCAGATGGAAACCACGCCGGCGAACCGTGAAGGACATCGCGGGAACATGATGCGTCAAGATAAGATGCATCAAGACAGGATGCATCAGAACAAGATGCATCAAGACAAAACACAGCAGTCACGCCCTAGCAAGATGCACCCGTCCGGCACACCGCCCGCCGACACCAATAAATAGCTGAGCCACTGGAAGCGCAACTGCGCCCGGTAATTGTCTGGTAACAATGCCCGCCTACACTGACCGTGAGCCCCGAACACATCGAGGCCCTCAGTGGAGGTGGATCAATGAGACTGGCATTACCAACACTGCGGACCGGTCCGCGGCTGTTTCTTTCCTTTTTGCTGGTCCTGGCCGTCATGGGGCTGATCGTATGGCTCGCGATCGGGCGCCTGCACGCCCTCAACGCCATGGCGGAAAACCTGGTGCACGACAAACTGGCCAAGCAGCAGCGAGCCGCCGACTGGCTGGGCGCAGTCAGCTTGAATGGCACGCGGGCGATGGCCATCGCCCGAAGCGACAGCCTCGAGCTTGAGGATTACTTCCGAGGCCACCTGCAGGCCGGCGACCGCTTGATCGACGAACTGAGCGCCAGCTTCCACGGCGACAGCGCCGCCGAACAAGCGTTGCTCACCGCCATCGAGCAGCAGCAGGTTGCTTATCAAAAGCTGCTCACACGGATTTTCGAGTTCAAGTCGGTCGGCAAAATTCAGGACGTCGAGCACTTGGCCGGGATCGAACTGGAGCCGGCATTCGAGCGGTATGCCGGCGCCATTCGCGCCTTGCTTGAGCACGAGAAACAGCAAGCCGCAGTGCTGGCCGTGAAGTCAGCGCAGGCGTATCGCGCCAGCCGGATGACGCTGATGGGCTTGGGCGGACTGACGCTTGGCCTCGGCATCCTGTTCGCATGGCTGCTGACGCGTGGCATCGTGCGGCCATTGAAATACGCGGTCGCGGTCGCGCAGAAAATTGCGCAAGGACAGCTGGGTACGGAGATCAGGAACGAACGGCACGACGAGCTCGGCCAGTTGCTGAACGCCTTGCAGACCATGAACACGAGCTTGGCCGTCACCATCCGCAACATCGACCATGAAGCAAGCGTGATCACCGCCGCCGCCGGCAAAATGGTGG
>DATJCV010000052.1:0-3226 GCA_035497775.1 Burkholderiaceae bacterium
ATGATCAACCTGGGCCTCCGGCAGCACGATCGGCAGCAAGCCGTTCTTGTAGCAGTTGTTGAAGAAGATATCGGCGAAACTGGGCGCGATCACGGCCCGAAAACCATATTGCTGCAACGCCCACGGCGCATGTTCGCGCGACGAGCCGCAGCCGAAATTCTTGCGTGTCAGCAGGATCGAGGCGCCCTGGTAGCGCGCCTGGTTCAGCACGAAATCCGGATTCAGCGGACGCTTGGCATTGTCGATACCCGGCTCGCCATGGTCGAGATAGCGCCACTCGTCGAACAGGTTCGGGCCGAAGCCGGTACGCCGGATCGATTTCAGAAACTGCTTGGGAATGATGGCGTCGGTATCCACATTGGCGCGGTCCAGCGGCGCCACCAAGCCATCGTGTACGGTAAATTTATCCATGATTTCAATCTTTCGCGCCGCCCATCCGAGCGGATAAGTAGCGGCACTGCACCTGGTTTCCTGCCCTGGTTATTTGGCAGCCTTTTCGACCGCCGTGCCGGCCCTCTGCACATCCTTGCCCATGCCTTGCACGGTATTGCAAGCATTCAAGACCACCATCGCCACCACCAAAACGAGCAGATTTTTCATGTTTTCTCCCTTGTTTGAGTAATTGATTAACGCAGACTACGCACATCCACAAAATGCCCGGCAATCCCTGCTGCCGCCGCCATTGCCGGCGACACCAGATGCGTGCGGCCGCCCTGCCCCTGGCGCCCCTCGAAATTGCGGTTCGAGGTCGAGGCGCAACGCTCGCCCGGCTCCAGCCGGTCGGCATTCATCGCCAGGCACATCGAACAGCCCGGTTCGCGCCACTCGAAGCCGGCATCCTTGAAAATGCGGTCCAGTCCTTCGCGCTCGGCCTGTTCCTTGACCAGGCCGGAACCGGGCACCACCATCGCCAGCGTGACATTCGAGGCCCGCTGGCGGCCGCGCACCACGGCGGCGGCGGCGCGCAAATCCTCGATGCGCGAATTGGTGCAGGAGCCGATAAATACCTTGTCGATCCGGATGTCGGTGATCGGCGTGTTCGGTTTCAGCCCCATATAGACCAGCGCGCGCTCCATGCCCTCGCGCTTGGTGGCATCCTTTTCCTTGTCCGGGTCCGGTACCCGGCCGTCGACCGGCACCACCATTTCCGGGGATGTGCCCCAGCTCACCTGCGGCTTGATCTCGGCGGCGTTCAGCGTCACCACCAGATCGAAGCGGGCCCCGGGGTCGGAGTGCAAGTTGCGCCAGTAGTCGAGCGCACGCTGCCAGTGCGGACCGACCGGCGCATACGGCCGTCCCTTGACGTAATTGATGGTGGTGTCGTCGACCGCGATCATGCCGGCCCGGGCGCCGGCCTCGATCGCCATGTTGCACACCGTCATGCGGCCTTCCATCGACAGCGCGCGAATCGCCGCGCCGGCGAACTCGATCGCGTAGCCGGTGCCGCCGGCGGTGCCGATCTTGCCGATGATGGCCAGAACGATGTCTTTGGCCGTGACGCCGGATGGAATCGCGCCATCCACCTGCACCAGCATGGTTTTCGATTTCTTGGTCAGCAACGTCTGCGTCGCCAGCACATGCTCGACCTCCGACGTGCCGATGCCATGCGCCAGGCAGCCGAAGGCGCCATGCGTCGACGTATGCGAATCGCCGCACACCACCGTCATGCCGGGCAGCGTCGCGCCCTGCTCGGGGCCGATCACGTGGACGATGCCCTGGCGCTTGTCAGCCATATTGAAATAGGTGAAGCCGTGCTCCCTGGTGTTGGCGTCCAGCGTTTCCACCTGCAGCCGCGAGACCGGGTCGGCGATGCCGTGCGAGCGATCGGTGGTCGGCACGTTGTGGTCGGCCACCGCCAGGTTGGCGGCGATGCGCCACGGCTTGCGGCCATGCAGCTTCAGGCCTTCGAACGCCTGCGGACTGGTTACTTCGTGTACCAGATGGCGGTCGATATACAGGATCGTGGTGCCATCCTCTTCGCTATGTACCGCGTGCGCATCCCAGAGTTTTTCGTATAGCGTCTTTAACATGATCCGAACGGCGCAGAGGCGCCCTAGCCCTTCAAAGTGAATTTTGATTATGCCATATTTGTGCGTTGCAATAGGGCACGATGCACCGGCGAAAGCCATGCTCTGGCGCGCGGCGGCGCCCACCAGGACGCCAGCCGCGTCAGCGATTCTTGCGCGCCTGCTCGTACAACGGCAGGACACGCTGCGCATACACGCTCAAGTCCGCCTGCCGGTCTTCGCGCGCCGGATGGGTGGACATGAATTTGAGCGGCTCAGTGCCGCCAAGCTGCCCCATTTTCTGCCACAACGTGATCGCCGCCCGCGGATCGTAGCCGGCCCGCGCCGCCAGCTCGACGCCGATGCGGTCGGCTTCGGTTTCATGCGCGCGCGAGTTGGGCAGGCCAACCAGACCCATGTACGCATATTGCGCCCCCTTCTGGCCGACATCGCCGACGCCCAGAATCGCCGAGCCGATCGAGATCAGGCTGCCCGCCACCATTTGTTCCGAGGCGCGCTCGCGCGCATGCTCGCGCAACGCGTGGGCGATTTCGTGACCCATCACCGCCGCCAGTTCGTCGTCGGTGATCTTGAGTTTGTCGATCAAGCCGGTATACACGGCGATTTTTCCGCCCGGCATGCACCAGGCATTCACTTCCGGCGAGGACAGCACGTTGACTTCCCATTGCCACTGACGGGCATCGGGCCGGAAGGCGCCACTTTGCGCGATCAGCCGATTCGCCACCGTGCGCACCCGGCCAACCTGCGTCGCGTTGCGGTTCAGCTCGCCCTTTTTGCTGGCATCCGCCAGCACCTGCGCATATTCCTTGTCCGCCGCCTGGTCGATTTCCTGGGCCGAAACCGCCATGCGTTGCTGGCGCTCGATGCCGACCGCCCCGCCCTGGGTGGTTTGCACCGTTTCGCAGGACATCAGCGCCAGCGTCGCCGTCAGCAGCAGGCAGCGCTTCAGCCATGATGTCGTGACCTTGCTCATGTCGACTCCTGTCTCAATTGCGAAAAAATCCGGTGGCCAGCGGGCTGCGCCCAGGCCGGGTCAATCGGCCGCTGCCGTCCCGATACGCGGTGTCGCCACCTGCACATCGCCGCACTGGGCGCGCTGGCGCAGTGCGTGATCGATCAATACCAGCGCCAGCATCGCCTCTGCAATCGGGGTGGCGCGAATGCCGACGCAGGGGTCGTGGCGGCCGAACGTCTCCACC
>DATJCV010000053.1:0-4844 GCA_035497775.1 Burkholderiaceae bacterium
CTTGCACCCTACGTATTACCGCGGCTGCTGGCACGTAGTTAGCCGGTGCTTATTCTTCAGGTACCGTCATTAGCAAGGGATATTAGCCCTCACCGTTTCTTCCCTGACAAAAGTGCTTTACAACCCGAAGGCCTTCTTCACACACGCGGCATTGCTGGATCAGGGTTGCCCCCATTGTCCAAAATTCCCCACTGCTGCCTCCCGTAGGAGTCTGGGCCGTGTCTCAGTCCCAGTGTGGCTGGTCGTCCTCTCAGACCAGCTACTGATCGTCGCCTTGGTAGGCTTTTACCCCACCAACTAGCTAATCAGATATCGGCCGCTCCAGGAGCATGAGGTCTTGCGATCCCCCACTTTCATCCATAGATCGTATGCGGTATTAGCTAATCTTTCGACTAGTTATCCCCCACTCTTGGGCACGTTCCGATATATTACTCACCCGTTCGCCACTCGCCGCCAGGATTGCTCCCGCGCTGCCGTTCGACTTGCATGTGTAAGGCATGCCGCCAGCGTTCAATCTGAGCCAGGATCAAACTCTTCAGTTCAATCTCTGTTACGCCATTTCTGGCCAGTTCCGAAGAACCGTCGCTCACTCAAAATACTGACAGGTTTGTTCTTGCGAACTTACCTATATTTCTTTGTGAGCATTTAATGCTTTTAGTCATCCAGCACTCCTTGCGAAGCACCGGTGCGCTGCCATTAAACGCCCACACTTATCGGCTGTTAATTGTTAAAGAACTGCTCTAGCTTCCCCACCTCGCGGTGGCTGGCCGTGCTGTCAAATCGTTTTGTTTGTCAGCAGCAAAGAGGCCGAATTATGCGGCATATTTCACAGGGCGTCAACTTCTTTTTTACCGCACCCCCTGCCACCACCACCCTTCCACCCCTCCCGTATTACTCCGATCCCGGCCCGCGCGCCCCACCTGCAACAGCGCTTCCAATCAGCCCCAATCAACGGGAGCCGAACTATATCAAACGTGACGAAACAATGGCAAGCGCTTTTCGAGAAAAGCTTTCATTCCTTCTTTTTGATCTTCGGTACCGAAGGTGCTGTGGAATACCCGGCGCTCGAAACGGATGCCGTCCGTCAACTGGCTTTCATAGGCGTAATTGACTGCTTCCTTGACCATCATGGCGATCGGCAATGACATTGAGGCAATCGTGGTTGCTGCGGCCAGCGCCTCTTCCATCAACTTACCGGGCGCAACCACGCGCGACACCAGGCCGGCACGCTCGGCCTCAGCCGCATCCATCATGCGCGCGGTCAGGCACATGTCCATCGCCTTGGATTTCGATACCGCGCGCGGCAGGCGCTGTGTGCCGCCGGCGCCGGGCGTGGTGCCGATCTTGATTTCCGGCTGGCCGAAACGGGCGTCTTCGGAGGCAATAATAAAATCGCACATCATCGCCAGTTCACAGCCGCCGCCCAGCGCGTAGCCGGCGACTGCGGCAATCACCGGCTTGCGTACCTGCCGGATATGTTCCCAGTTGCGCGTGATGTAATCGCCCTTGTAGGCGTCCATGTAGCTGTAATTGACCATCGCACTGATATCGGCGCCGGCGGCGAAAGCCTTTCCATTGCCAGTAAGCACAATACAACCGATGTTTTCGTCAGCGTCGAATTTCAACAGTGCTGCACCGAGTTCGTTCATCAACTGGTCGTTGAGTGCATTCAATGCTTTCGGCCGGTTCAAGCGGATCAAGCCGACACGACCTTGCGTTTCCACCAAAATATTTTGATATTCCATGCCACCTCCGTTTTGAAAAATTCAACTCGTTTGCATTGTAACGTTTTGAGACGGCGCGAAATGAAGCTGCGCCCGCATGATGGATGACAAAAAAAAGATGCAGTAACAAAGGCATTAAGATAATGTCCGAGGATGGTCCAAAAATACCCGAAGAGTTGATCGGGCATACAGACGACCATGAACCCAATACCTCTGCCGCTGGATATTCAACGAAAGGAGCAGATTATGTTCAAAACCATTCTAGTGCCGACCGACGGATCGGACCTGTCAGTCAAGGCGATTGACACCGCGGTCGAGTTCGCGAAATTTAGCGGCGGCAAGATCGTTGGCCTGTCGGTTGCCGAACCTTATCCGTTTACGCCTCTGGCAGAAGGAGCGATGGCGGCCGACCCCGGCATTTATGAAGAAAGCATGCTGGCGATGGCACAACAGAACGTGCAAAAAATTGCAGACACCGCCACCGCCGCCGGAGTGCCATGTGAAGTGGTCGCCACGCAATCGTTCAGCCCGAGCGAGGAAATCATCAATACCGCGCAAAAATTTGGCTGCGACGTGATCTTCATGTCATCGCACGGGCGCAAGGGTTTGAGCAAGCTGTTCGTAGCCAGCGAAACCCAGAAGGTCCTGGCGCACAGCACCATCCCGGTGCTGGTGTTGCGTTGATATTGCGCTGATTCGTATCAGTTGAGCCGCGGGCGGGGCACCTCCCCTGCCTTCGGCCACAGTACCCACATCTGCCCACGCTGTTTCATGCGCCCGGCTTTTTCACCAGCGGCAGCGCCAAATCCCCAGAAAAAATCCGCCCGCACCGCGCCCTTGATGGCGCCGCCGGTATCCTGCGCCAGCATCAGCCGTTGCAGGCTAAGGTCGCTGTTGGGTTGGGTGGTGGCCAGGAATACCGGCGCACCGGATGGCACAAACCGGGGATCGACGGCAATCGAACGCTGCGGCGTCAACGGGACGCCGAGTGCGCCCTTCGGCCCCTTGCCTGGATCGACGATTTTTTCTTCCTTAAAAAAGACATAACTCGGATTAACGTCCAGGAGAGCCTGACGGCGAGCCGGGTTGGCTATGGCCCATGCCTTGATGCCCTGTGCCGAAGCTTGTTCCAGCTTCAACTCCCCTTGATCGACCAGATAGCGACCGATCGACTGGTACGGATGGCCGTTCTGGTCGGCATAGGCCACGCGCACCGTTTCATCGGTGCCGGCCAGACGCACCCGGCCCGAGCCCTGCACCTGCAGGAAAAACGCTTCGATCGGATCGTCCACCCACAGCAGTTCCTTGCCGGCCAGCGCGTTCGATTTTTCCAGCTCAGCGCGTGGGAAGTACGGCACCACCTTGTTGCCGACCAGCCGCCCACGCAAGCGCATACCCTGCAGTTGCGGGTAGACGCTGCTCAGATCAATTGTCAGCAGATCGTCCGGCACCCGATACAGCGGCGTCTGGTATGGTCCGCTGCGCTTGCGTGCTCCGCGCAGCAGCGGCTCGTAATAACCGGTCACCAGACCGGTCTCGCTACCGTCCTGATTGAACACTTGGTACGGCACGAAAAAAGCCTCGAAAAAGCTGCGTACCGCGTGGCTGTCGGCGGCATTCACATCTCGCCCGATGGTGCAGGGCTCCTGCCAGTCGGCTTGCTTTACCAGCACTTGACAAGAAACCAGAAACGCCGGCCAGGCCTGGCGCAGGTCATCCTTGTCCCAGCCGGGCACGGCGGCGAAGGCGCTCGGCTGCAGGGTTTCGACCGGCTTCGGCGCCGGCGCAACGGAGGGTGGGAGCGTCGGCGTCGGGCTCGGCGCCGGCTTTTCCGGCTGCGGCGTGGTGCAAGCCGCCAATGCAATCAACAGGGAGGAAACGAGTAGACTGGAATATTTGAACGACATCGTGGGAAAGAGTTATGTGGCTATTGTTTCTAGAGGCCGGCGTGGCATTTCTGCTGCTGGCCTTCATCGTCTGGTGGACCATGTTCTCCGGCCGCAAACCGGGATCGCCGCGCAAGGCCTTGCCGCCAGACGACGATACGGCGCCGCGCGGCTGAGCCGCCTCAATGCAGGGTGCGCGGCAGCGACAATACGAATTCGGGAATTTTCGCCTCGAACTGCTCGCCGTCCTCCGCCACGCAGAAATACTTGCCGACCATCGAGCCCTGCGGCGTATACAGCGAGGTGCCGCTGGTGTACTCGAACTGTTCGCCCGGCTGCAACAGCGGCTGCTGGCCGACCACGCCGAGGCCGCGCACTTCCTCGACGCGGTTGTTGGCGTCGGTGATCACCCAGTGGCGCGAAATCAGTTGCGCCGCGACCTGGCCGGTGTTCTTGATCGTGATCGCATAGGCGAACACAAAGGTGGAACGCTCCGGGTCCGACTGCTCCGCCAGATACTGGGTACGGACGGTGACGGTGAATTCATATGCTGCCATTGTGCCTTCCTCGTATTCATTCCCTGGATTGCCGCGTTTGCAGCGCCCATGTCACGGCGGCGCCGGAAACCGGATTGTGACGCAAGTAGCGGCGCTGCGCTGCCGAATTCGACGGCAAGGTAAAATCCCGCATTGCCTTTTCAAATCATCGCCATGCCCAACTATCGCATCGCCCCCAGCATCCTGTCCGCCGATTTCGCCAAACTGGGCGAAGAAGTGAAGAACGTCGTTGCCGCCGGCGCCGACTTCATCCATTTCGATGTGATGGACAACCATTATGTCCCGAATCTGACGATCGGGCCGCTGGTATGCGAGGCAATCCGGCCGCACGTGCAGGTGCCGATCGACGTCCACCTGATGGTCAAGCCGGTCGACCGCATCGTCCCGGATTTCGCCAAGGCCGGCGCCAACATCATCAGCTTCCACCCGGAAGGCTCGGAGCACATCGACCGCACGCTGCAGCTGATCCGCGATCACGGCTGCAAAGCCGGGCTGGTGTTCAATCCGGCCACGCCGCTGGATTACCTCGATTATGTGATGGACAAGCTCGACCTGATCCTGATCATGTCGGTCAATCCCGGCTTCGGCGGCCAGTCGTTCATTCCGCAAGCGCTGCAAAAAATCGCCGCGGTGCGCCAGCGCATCGACCGCTCCGGACGCGAGATCCTGCTCGAAGT
>DATJCV010000054.1:0-1589 GCA_035497775.1 Burkholderiaceae bacterium
AGGCAGTTCGGCTGGAAGCTGCTGTTCGGCTGGGCAAAAATCGAGTGCGGTACCCGCTTGAAGCGAATCACGATTTCGGCCAGCTGATCGGCCATGCGCTTGCCGGTGCGCAGATAGAACGGCACGCCGGCCCAGCGCCAGGTGTCAATCTCGGCTTTCAGCGCGACGAAAGTTTCGGTACGCGAATCGGGGTCTGCGTCCGCTTCCTTGCGATAACCCGGCACCGCAAGTCCGCCCACATGGCCGGCGCGATACTGGCCGCGCACCACGTTTTGCGCCAATGTGGCCGGCGTGAAACGCTTGAGCGAACGCAATACCTTCAGCTTTTCGTCACGCACCGCATCCGGCGTGATCGACACCGGCGGTTCCATGGCGACGATGCACAGTAGTTGCAGCAGATGGTTCTGCAGCATGTCGCGCAGCGCGCCCGAGCTTTCGTAGTAATCCATGCGGTTGCCGACGCCCAGTTCCTCGGCAATCGTGATTTGCACGTCGGAAATCCATTCGCGCCGCCACAACGGTTCGAACAGCACATTGCCGAAACGTAGCGCCAGCAGGTTCTGCACCGTCTCCTTGCCGAGGTAATGGTCGATGCGGAAGATCTGTGATTCGGAAAACACCTGGCCGACTTCGGCATTGATCTGGCGTGCACTGGCCAGATCGCGTCCCAATGGTTTTTCCAGCACCACGCGCGTCGTCGGCGTGACCAGGCCGCTGGCGGCAAGATTGCGGCAGATGCCGGCGAACAGCGCTGGCGGCGTCGCCAGATAGAACACCCGGATCAGCTCGGAGCCGGAGCGCAGCGCCGCTGCCAACGCCGCATAGGCGGCCGGATCGATGGCGTCCAGCGCCAGGTAGTGAATCCGTTGGCAGAACGCCTGCCAGGCGTCGTCGCGCAGCAGGTCGGGCATGATGTGCGGCTTGACGTCACGCTCGACTATCTCCAGGAATTCGGCATCGCTGCCGGCATTGCGGCCGATGCAGAGAATGCGTGCGCCCGGCGGCAATTCCTGCGCACGTTCGCGCGCGTACATGGCGGGCAGCAGCTTGCGCAAGGCGAGGTCGCCGGTACCGCCAAACAGGATCAAATCGAAATCGCTCAGAGTCATGGCAAAAATTATCCTGGTCCCGGCCTGCGTGCCTGCCCAACACCGGCGCACGCGCGAAACAGCCCTGCGGCTGCGTCCCGCTACAAGGCTGCCCGTGTGCGCGCGATCAGCCCGCTGGTGGAACTGTCATGTTGCTGCGAAGAGGCGCCGGCCCGCAATTCGGTCTCGATATTTCCGGCCAATAGCTTGCCCAGTTCGACGCCCCATTGATCAAAACTGTTGATGCCCCACACCGTGCCCTGCACCAGTACCTTGTGCTCGTACAAGGCAATCAGCGCGCCCAGCGTGGCCGGCGTCAGCGCCTCCATCAGCAGCGTATTACTGGGGCGGTTGCCGGGAAAGGCGCGGTGTGGCGCCAACTCGGCAATCTCGGCCGGCGCCATGCCCTGCGCGTGCATCTCGGCCTGTGCCTGCTCGGCGCTCTTGCCGCGCATCAGCGCTTCCGACTGCGCGAAGCAGTTGGCCAGCAAGGTCGCCTGA
>DATJCV010000055.1:0-3804 GCA_035497775.1 Burkholderiaceae bacterium
CCGAACGCACCCGGCGCAATCAGCGCACAGCCCGCCAGGCAGAGCCAAAGGAACTGGAAGAAACGCCTCAGCACGCAAGCACCCATCCTGTTTTTCATCCACCGCCCCGACACAGAAGCAAGGCCGATTGCCGCCGCTCCCAACACGCAGCCCGCTCAGCATCGCGCGAGGGCCTGCCGAATCATTAAAGCGCGGAGTATATATAAAAATCTCTTTATTAGAGTACGGAAGGCGGCGCCAAAATCAGGAGTATATGCCGGACAACAAGCCGCTTGAGCGATCGTCGAACTCTACGCCGGCCAGATTATCATTTCCCGACGGCAATCGTCGAGCGGCATCAGGATTCCTCCCGGTCGAACAACCCGGCACGCAGCAGGCCGAGCTTGTGCGCCTCGAACACAGCTTCGCTGCGCGAATGCACCGCCAGCTTGCCGTAGATGCTTTTGATATGCGTTTGCACGGTGCCAACCGTGACCGCCAACAGTTGCGCCACCTCGGCGTAGGTGTACCCGCGCGCGATCAGATCCAGGGTTTCCGCCTCGCGCCTGGTCAGCCCCATCAGACTGGCCGGGTCCGACGGCCCGTTGACCTCGGCCGCCGACGCCTTGACGCGCGCCCGCAACAGCACCCTGCGTGCAATCAGCGGGCTCATCGGCGAGCCGCCGGCCCGCAACTCGGTAATGGCGCGCACCACATCCAGTTGGGCGGCATCTTTCAGCAGATAGCCGGACGCACCCGCCTCGATCGATGACAAGACGTTTTTCTCGTCGCCGAACATGGTGATGACCATGATGTCGCAGCGCGGATGACGAGCGGCGCAGGCATGGATCACGTCGATTCCGGAACCGTCCGGCAAACCCAGGTCGGTCAGCAAGACGTCGGCCCGATTGGCGTCCAGCCAGGCGATCGCCGGCTGCGCCCGCTCGAAGCAGGCGGCCAATCGGAATCCCGACTGGCCGTCGAGCGCCGCGCACAGGTGGGCGCGGGTGCGCGGATCGTCTTCAACGATGACGACCGCGGCACACGAAGGCGGCGAAGTAGGCGGTGGTTGCATGGCGATACGGTAGCACGGGATAGCAAGAGCACCGATTCTGCCCGCCGCAGAAACCGCCGCCTCTCATGAATATGAGAGGCGGGTTGCCGGCGGGCACGCCAGACTCCGTACGTTCCGACAATTATTGGCGGCATGGCTTTGGCGTCGTTCAAGCATCTTTGCGTCGCCGGCCGCAATCGCAGCCGGTTTTTCGCTTGCCGGAATTGGGCTTTGCATCCGTAACCAGCGTTCGCCTTGATGGCGATGATGCAGGCCAGGTTCGCAATCCATTTTCTTGCCTCAATCAAAGGAGTCGCAAATGAAGCGCCAATTCAAGTACAGCGCCATGGCCAGCCTGATCCTGGCAACGATGTTAACCGCTTGCGGCGGCGGCGGCGGTTCGCCGGCGGCGTCGGCCATCACCTTGAGCGGCACGGCCGCGACCGGCGCACCATTCGCCGGCGCCGACATTCGTATTTTTGACAAGAACAATACCGAAGTCGGCAAGGGCCAATCGAATGCGAATGGCAGCTACGAAATCACGCTGTCCCCCGGCGCCACCGCACCCTTCGTGCTGAAGGCGATGCGGGACGACCTGACGCTGGTCAGCGTCGCCGCCGACAGCGGCAGCTCGACCATCAACATCACGCCGATTACCAACCTGATCGCCTCCCGGCTATCGACCTCGGGCGATCCGGCCAAGCTGGCGGCCGAACTGCAAGCCAACCCGGCCCTGCTTGCCCCCGTCACCGTCAACGCCAAGGTGGCGGAAGTCGTCGCCCTGCTCAAGCCCTTGCTGGACGCAGTCGGCGCCAGCGCCAATCCGCTGACCGGCAAATTCACCGCCGACGGTACCGGCCTCGACCGGGTGCTGGATTCGCTGGTGATCACGATCACGCCATCCAGCCCCACCACCACCAATATCGAAGTGGCGGTCAAGCAGCAGATTGCGAATGGCGATCAACCGCAGGTCGTGCAATTCACCAATTCCAGTCCGGCACCGGGAACACTCCCAGTAGTCGACCCCACCATGCTGGTTCCCAACGGTACCGCGCCGCTGATTGCCGACCTCCTGCAGCGCGTGACCGCCTGCTTCGCGCTGCCGGTGGCGGAACGCGTCAACACGCCGAACCCGCCCACTGCAACCGCAACCGACATCAAAGCGGCTGCCTGCAAGACGATTTTTCACAACGGCGACCCGGCCACTTACAAGAGCGGCGGCAAGCAAGTCGGGGTCGGCCTGCAAACTTCCTTCAACGGGATATTCAGGGACGGCGGCACCGGCACGGTGTTCGATCGCGGCAGCTATGAATTCACCCGCGACAACAAGGATCTGGTGATCGGCTACCGCAGCACCGACAAGGATGGCAACGTCCAGTACGACACCCTCGCCGTGCGCGCCGACGATCCAGCCAAGCCGACCAGGCTCGCCCTGATCGGCAACCAGAACGACTACGACGGCAGCGTCACGGCCTACCATCAGTTGCGCGAGTTCCCGCAATCCGCGGCCAACAACTACTACAGCAGCGGCTATGCGTTTAGCATTCCGAAGGTCGGCAACCTGCAGAAAGTCATCGTCACCAGCCCAACAAATAAGACGTTCGTGTTGATCGCCGGCACCGGCTTGAATACCCTGACCTTCCCGAAGCATGACGACCAGAGCGGCGCGTCCGGGGCCAGCTTCATCCGTCTGCGTAGCGTGTATGCCGACGCTGGCAACAGCGGCAATCCGGCCAGCGTCGACACCAGCCAGTTTTTTGCCGGCACTCCCGCCAGCGACGCCGACCTCGCCGGCTATCCGGCGCAAAGCACCTGGAAATTCGACTATTACACCGGCGCCGACCTCAACAACCTCACGCTGGCGGCGACCCAGTATCACAAGACGCGGGCCCGGCCACTGACCATTCCCGAGCTGCAAACCCAGGGACTGGCCAGCCTGACCCCGACAATCCTGGAGGAAATCGGATCCGGGATGACCCCGAGCGGCTTGCCGCTCGATGCCGGCGACCAGGGAGACCTGGCATGGCAGGTTCCGAACGGCGCGCTGGCGCCGACCCAGCTCCGGCTGTGGGGACGGTTCGTCGCCGACAAAACCAAGAATTTCGATGTCGCGGCAACGGTGCAGTCAAGTTCCCGGGCCGGCCGCATCGCCTGCACTGCGGCCGGCGCGCATTGCGACGGCAACGGCAACTTTGCTGGCGGCCTGGAAGCCACCGGCCTGCACCTGTGGGCACGCAACCCGGTCGGCCGCGAATTCGCCCATTTCTATGCCTTCTACGGCTTCAACTGACGGCTGGCGCCGGCGCCGCGCACCGCGCCGCCGGTAGCCATCCGAACCCAGCGACACGCCCCTTCGCGGGCGTGTTTTTTCGTCCCGGCCATCGTCCGGCCCGGACTGGCCGGCCGCCGAACCGCGTCTCACACCGGATTGTCGATCTCGATGAAGGCGTGCTGCAGCCCGAAGCGCTGCGCCAGGTGCTGTCCCAGCGCCTGCACGCCGTAACGCTCGGTCGCATGGTGGCCGCAAGCCAGATAGGCGACACCGGATTCGCGCGCCAGATGCACGCTCGGCTCCGAGATTTCGCCGCTCAGAAAGACGCTGGCTCCGGCCTCGATCGCCGCGCTCAGCAAATTCTGGGCGGCGCCGGTGCACCAGCCGATCCGCCCCAGTGGCTGCACCGGATCGCCAATCAGCAATGGCGCCCGGCCCAGGCGCTGCTCGACCAGTTGCGCCAAATCGCCGACGCTGCGCAGTGCCGGATCCGCCATCC
>DATJCV010000056.1:0-3256 GCA_035497775.1 Burkholderiaceae bacterium
TGCTGGCGCTGTCCAATACCGCCGGCTGGTATTTCGGGATTGCCGCCGCGACTCGCATTCTCGGCATCCCGGCCGGAAGCTTCCGTTTGACCGAAACTCCCAGCACCACGGGTTTCGTCGTTTTCTTCATCCTGACCTGCGGCGCGATCAGCTGGTTTTTCTGGAACCGGGCACGCCTGCAGGAACTGGCGGCCCGCGCCGCCGCCGAGAAAGCGCGCGCCGCCGCCATCGAAAAGCAGGCCATGCAGGCGCAGCTGCAACTGCTGCAGGCGCAGATCGAACCGCACATGCTGTTCAACACCCTGGCGACGCTGCAAAGCCTGATCGCCGTCGATCCGCCACGCGCGCAGCACATGCTGGAGCAATTGATCCATTACCTGCGCGCCACGCTGTCGTCGTCGCGCGCCGACAAGACCACGCTGGCGCAGGAATTCGCGCTGATGGACGCCTATCTCGGGCTGATGTCGGTGCGCATGGGCGCGCGCCTGTCTTATGCGCTGGAACTGCCGCCCGACTTGCGCGATATCCCGGTGCCGCCGATGCTGCTGCAGCCGCTGGTGGAAAACGCCATCAAGCACGGGCTGGAGCCCAAGATCGACGGCGGCCGCATCACGGTGCGGGCGCGCCGCGACGGTGAGCGGCTGTGCCTGTCGGTAGCCGATACCGGGCTCGGCCTGGAAGCGGCCGCCGCCAACGGCAGCAGCGGCACCCAGGTCGGCGTGGCCAATGTGCGCGAACGGCTGCAGGCCCTGTATGGCGGCACGGCAAGTTTTGCGCTTGTTTCCAACACTCCGGACGGCGTGCTCGCCCGGCTCGAACTGCCCATCTCCCCATGACTGCAACCCCCTCCCCCATTCGCGCCCTGATCGCGGAAGACGAACCGGTCCTGGCCCACGCGCTGCTGCAATCGCTGCAGCGGCTGTGGCCCGAGCTGCAAATCTGTGGCGCGGTCGAGAACGGCGTCGCCGCGGTGCGCGAGGCGCTGGCGCAGCGCCCCGACATCCTGTTTCTGGACATCAAGATGCCCGGCAAGACCGGCCTCGAAGCGGCGCAGGAACTGGCCGAGGAATGGCCCGAGGACGTGCCGTTTCCGCTGGTGGTGTTCGTCACCGCCTACGACGAGTACGCGCTGCAGGCGTTCGAGCAGGCCGCCGCCGATTACGTGCTGAAGCCAGTCACCGACGCCCGCCTGGCGCAGACCGTGGCGCGCCTGCAGGCGCGGCTGGCGACCCAGCACGAGCGCGACGGCGAGCTGGAGCGCATCCTGCAGCAGCTGCGCACGATCCTGCCGGCGCCGGCGCCCGGCCAGCGGCTGTCCGTGATCCGCGCCGGCATCGGCAACCAAGTGCGCCTGATCCCGGTGGCCGAGGTGGTCTACTTCGAAGCCGCCGACAAGTACCTGAACGTGGTGACTGCCGACGGGGAAGCGCTGATCCGCACCAGCCTGAAGGAGCTGCTGCCGCAGCTCGATCCCGACCAGTTCTGGCAAATCCATCGCGGCACCGTGGTCAACCTGCGGCAAGTGCAGGCGGCGGTGCGCGACGATGCCGGCAAGCTGACGCTGCGCCTGCGCGACCGCCCCGAGCAACTGCCGGTGAGCCGGGTATTCGCCCACCTGTTCCGGCAGATGTGAGCCGCCGAATCAGGACAGAATCGGCTCTGCGGGCTGCTATGATGCAGCGATCGGGCAACCGATTTTCGGAGGAACGATGGCAAAAATCGTCGGCGCGCTGGCACTGGTCCTGCTCATCCTCATACCAACCGGGGTATTCGTCGCCGGCCAGTTCAACCTGTTGGCCGGCACCCGCCCCACCGATATCGGCGTCCACGACGGCATGCTGAAAGCACCCGGCGAACAGACGCGCAACGTCGTATCAAGCCAGGCTGCATCCCAGCCGCACAGCGATTACAGCCTGATTGCGCCACTCCGATTTCAGGGCGATCCTGGCGCCGCCTTTGCACGGCTGCAAGCACTGTTGCGTACCATGCCCAATGTCACCATCGTCACCGCCCAGCCGACCTATCTGCATGCCGAGTTCCGCACCCGGATGCTGCATTTCGTCGACGACGTCGAGTTCCTGCTGGATGCGCAGCACGGGGTCATTCACATGCGTTCGGCATCGCGCCTCGGGCGCCGCGATTTCGGCGCCAATCGCGCCCGGCTGGAACAGATACGAACTGCTTTCGGCGGCTGAAATCCCGCGTCGCCGCTCACGAACGCCTGGGCCAAACTCACCAGCGTCGATTTCCTCCCGTTCGCGTGCCACCCCTGCAAAAATCCCTTGAACTTACCGCAAGCGGCTCGCTCTTACTGTTGCAGTTGCTTTTTCAACTACCACGAGGGAATCGTCATGAACAAGGACCAAGTCAAAGGCGCAGCCAAAACAGCCGCCGGGAAGGTACAGGAAGGCGCTGGCAAGCTGGTTGGCAGCCGCACACAGGAAGCCAAGGGACTAGGCAAACAGGCCGCCGGTAAAGCGCAAAAAGCCATGGGCGACGTCAAAGAAGCAGTCAAAACCAAAGCCTCAACCACCCGGCATCATTGAGGTCGCCGCCTCGCGGCATACTACCGGCCCACTCGCGCAACGAGTGGGCTTTTTTATGTTTCAGAGGAATGCATTGCCGCCCCCGGTATTTTTCGATCCGCGTCTGCAGCAGCCGGTTTGCCGCCGGCCGCCAGCCACAGCACCCCGCCCAAGGTCAAGGCACCTCCGAGCCACTGCCAGCCGACCAGCGATTCCGCCAACAGCCAGCCGGCCAGCAGCACGGTGACGACCGGCTCCAGCGTCGACAGCATCGACGCCAGCGATGCGCCCAAGCGTTTCAAGCCGGCAAAAAAAGCGATCACCGCCACCACCGTCGACACCAGTGCGACACCGGCCACGCCTGCCCAACCGGCGAGCGTCAACGGCAAATGCGGCGGCATGCCATTCATGCCGCTCAGCACAGCGACCGCAGCCAGCACCACCGCTGCGGAAATACAGACAATCGTGGTCGTCATGACCGGATCGATGCCGCGCGTGATGCGGGTGCCAACCACGATGTAGAGCGCGTAGATCGCCGCCGCGGCCAGCGCCAAGCCAATTCCGGTCAGGCTGGCGCCAGTAGTGCTGGCCAGCAGGTTCGGCCCGATCACCAGCAAGGTGCCGAGCCCGCACAGCAGCAGCGCGCCCAATTTGCGCATGGTGATCCGCTCATGCAGAAAAATTGCCGCCAGCACCGTCACGATGGTCGGATAGGTATACAGCAACAGTGC
>DATJCV010000057.1:0-2119 GCA_035497775.1 Burkholderiaceae bacterium
CGCCGGAATCCAGATCGAACAGCACCGCGGCCGGGACGATCGGCACACGCGCGACGCCGACGTCGACACCGATACCATTCTCTTCCAGATAACGCATTGCGCCGGACACAGAATCCAGCCCGAAGGCGCTGCCGCCCGAGAGCACGATGGCGTGCACCTTGTCGACCAGGTTGCAGGGCGCCAGCAGATCGGTCTCGCGCGTGCCGGGCGCGGCGCCGCGCACGTCCACGCCGGCGGTCGCGCCGCCGTCGGCCAGGATCACGGTGCAGCCGGTGAGGCGGCGGGAATCGGTGTAGTGGCCGACGCGAATCCCGCGCACTGAAGTGATGCTGCCTGGCGTGGCAACACGGGCGCTGCCGTCGAGCGGTTGTTGCATGTCGAACTCCGTCGTCGATTCAGGTATGGGCGGCCAATGGCTCCGGTCTCAAGTCTTGGGCAGCGTCACGCCGTGCTGGCCCTGGTACTTGCCGTTGCGGTCCTTGTACGAGGTTTCGCAGACTTCGTCGCTTTCGAAGAACAGCACTTGCGCGCAGCCTTCGCCGGCGTAGATCTTGGCCGGCAGCGGCGTGGTATTGGAAAATTCCAGCGTCACGTAGCCTTCCCATTCCGGCTCGAACGGCGTGACGTTGACGATGATGCCGCAACGCGCATAGGTCGATTTGCCTAGGCAGATGGTCAGCACGTTGCGCGGAATGCGGAAATACTCGACCGTGCGCGCCAGCGCGAAGGAATTCGGCGGGATGATGCAAACGTCGCTCTTGATGTCGACGAAGGATTTTTCGTCGAAATTCTTCGGATCGACGATGGTGCTGTTGATGTTCGTGAAAATCTTGAATTCATCGGCGCAGCGGATGTCGTAGCCGTACGACGAGGTGCCGTAGGAAACGATCTTGTGGCCATTCGCGGAACGCACCTGGCCGGGTTCGAACGGCTCGATCATGCCGGTTTCGAGCGCCATGCGGCGGATCCATTTGTCGGATTTGATGCTCATGTAGGGTCTGTCTTCAGGTTGAAGGTGGCACTGCGCAACTGGGCACTGCCGCATGAATCGCGGCGGCGCGCCGTTGCAAGTGGCACAGATTCTACGCGAAAACAAGCCCTGCGCCGCACCGGGCCGGCTATTGCGCCGCCTTGTAAGACGGGAAAAACAGTTGCTGACCATCGACCTTGAAGCCGGCGATGGCCTTCTGCCCTTCATCCGAGGTGATCCACTCGACCAGTTGCATTGCGCCTTTGTAGTTGATGTCCTTGTACCGTTCAGGATTGACCGCGATGATGCCGTACGGATTGAACATGCGCGGATCGCCTTCGACCGCAATCACCAGCCCGGTCTTGGCGCGGTACGAGCTGTAGGTAGCGCGGTCGGTCAGGGTGTAGGCCTGCAGTTCGGCCGCCATGTTCAGCACCTCGCCCATGCCCAACCCGGCCGACACATAGGCGCGGCCTTGCGGCTGCGCGCCGATCTGTTTCCAGTACGCTTTTTCCATCACATCGGTACCGGAGTTGTCGCCGCGCGAAATGAACTTGGCGCCGCTGTCGACGATTTTTTTCATCGCCTGCAGCACGTCCTTGCCGCCCTTGATGCCGGCCGGGTCCGCACTCGGGCCGGCGATGATGAAATCGTTATACATCACGTCGCGCCGGTTGACGCCATAGCCGGCAGCCATGAACTTGTCCTCCAGGGTGCGCGCATGCACCAGCGTGACATCGACGTCGCCATTCTTGGCCAGTTCCAGCGCCTTGCCGGTGCCGACCGAAATCACGTGCACGCGGCTATTGGTCTTGGCTTCGAACATCGGCAGCAGATAAGTCAGCAGGCCGGAGTTTTCGGTACTGGTGGTGGTGGACAACTTGATCACTTGTTGCGCCAGCACCGCTGGCGAGGCGAGGCCGAGCGCGGCCAGAAATAGTGTCAGGCACGACCATCTACGCAGTGACATGTCGATCTCCCCAGGTTAAGCAAGGCCCCGAGCGGGCCGTCATGGATAGTAACGTGATCGGCGCAACAGGCACAAGCAGCCGCCATGCATGGCTGTCAGGCAGCCGGTGCAGAAAGCACGCACCTCGCTTTTACCGGTGCGACCGGCACCGCTAGTTCAGGCCATATGTTTTTTCACCC
>DATJCV010000058.1:0-13869 GCA_035497775.1 Burkholderiaceae bacterium
AGGAAGAGCACGCCCGACACCTTGATGTTCGTGGCGCTCTACTCCCCAAAAGGCAGCTACGATTCTCTATTTCTCAGCAATTATCTCAACATCAATATCGTCGACGCCATCAAGCGCATCAACGGCGTCGGCGACGTGCAGGTGTTCGGCAGCGATTTCGGCATGCGGATTTGGCTTCGCCCCGATCGCATGGCGCAATTGGGCATCACGACCACCGACGTCAGCAGGGCCATTGGCGAGCAGAACGTGCAGGCACCGGCCGGCCAGGTCGGTCAATATCCATCGCCGCCGAACCAGGCATTTCAATATAGCGTCGATGTACGGGGCCGATTGGTTACCGCGGAGGAATTTGGCAACATCATCGTCAAGGCTCAGCCCGACGGCTCGTTCGTCCACTTGCACGACCTCGCCCGGGTAGAACTCGGCGCCAAGGATTATTCGATCCAGGCCAGATACAACGGCCAGCCGACGGCATCCTTCGGCATCAGCCTGACCCCGGAAGCCAGCGCGGTCGCCGTGTCGAAAGCGGTGCGTGCGCAACTTGAGCAGTTGAAGGCCGGGTTTCCGGCCGACCTCGAGTATCAGGTGGTGGTCGACCAGACGGTGTTCGTGACGGCGTCGCTCGACGAGGTCGTCAAGACGCTGGGGGAATCGCTCATTCTGGTGATGCTCGTGGTCTTCATCTTCTTGCAGACCTGGCGCGCCACCGTGATTCCGATGCTGGCCGTGCCGGTATCCCTGGTCGGCACCCTGGCCGTATTCACCGTTCTCGGGTTCACGCTCAACACGCTGACCCTGTTCGGCATGGTGCTCGCCATCGGCATCGTCGTGGATGATGCCATCGTGGTGGTGGAGGCGGTCGAGCACCACATCGAGGAAGGGATGAGTCCGCACGCGGCGACGGTGCAGGCCATGAGCGAAGTGTCGGCGCCGGTGGTCGCGGTGGCGCTGGTGTTGACGGCGGTGTTCGTCCCGGTATCCTTTCTGGGCGGGATCACCGGCGTCCTGTATCGCCAGTTCGCCGTGACAGTTGCAGTGTCGACGCTGCTGTCCGCCTTTGTCGCGCTGTCGCTTACGCCGGCGCTATGCACGGTGCTGCTGCAGCCACGCCCGACCCGCGAAAGCCGCAATCCGCTCGCACGCTTTTTTGCCGCCTTCAACCGCGGCTTCGAACGCATGCTGAACGGCTACGTCGGCATCGTCGGCCTCGCCATTCGCCGCATGGCGGTTGCGCTGCTGGTGCTAGCGATTTTCATGCTGGGCACCGGACTGCTCTTCAAGCGCGTGCCGAGCGCTTTCGTGCCGCCCGAGGATCAGGGCTACCTGATCGGTGCCGCCATCCTGCCCGAGGCTGCCGCGCTCGAGCGCACGATGGCGGCCACCGCGCAGCTCGACGCTGCGCTGGCAAAGACACCGGGAGTCGCGCGCCGCATGATGGTGAACGGGTTCAACATCATGAACCGTTCGCAGCAGCCCAACGGCGCCCTTTTCGTAGCCGCACTCGATCCGTGGCAGCAGCGCGCGACCGAGGAGACGAGCGTGAATGCGATCATTGCCTCGATCTTCCGCGACGGCGCGGCGATCCCGCAGGCCACCGTGATCCCGCTGAATCCACCGGCCCTCCCCGGCCTCGGCGCATTCGGCGGCTTCAGCCTCAAGCTGCAGGATCGCCGCGGCGGCACACCGTTCGACCTGGCCAGCGTGGCCGACGATTTTGTCGCCGCGGCGAAGAAGCGGCCCGAGATCGGCACCATTCGCTCCGCCCTCGATCCGCGCACACCGGCGTACGACCTCACGGTGGATCGCGAGAAGGTGAAGAAGCTCGGCGTGCCGCTCACTGATGTGTTCTACGCGCTGCAGACCTACCTCGGCGGCCTGCATGTGAACGATTTCAATCGCTTCGGGCGCAGCTACAAGGTGACGGTACAGGCCGAACCGGAGTTTCGTGGCGATATCGGCGCCATCAAGCTGTTCCATGTACGCAGCGCCAAGGGCGAGATGATTCCGCTCTCCACGCTGGTGAACCCGGTCTCCACCAGTTCGCCGTCGGTATTGCAGCGCTACAACCAGTTCCGCGAGGCCGATATCTCGGGCGATGCCGCGCCCGGGTACAGCTCGGGACAGGCTACCACCGCGCTCGAACAGGTGGCGGCGCAGATACTGCCGCAAGGCTACGGCTACGAATGGTCCGGCCTGTCGCTGCAAGAGCGGCAGTCGGCCGGGCAGACCCCGATCGTCTTCGGCTTGACCATCGTCTTCGTGTTCCTGTTTCTCGCCGCCCTCTACGAGAGCTGGTCGGTGCCGTTCGCGGTGCTGCTGGCCGTGCCGATCGGCGTCTTCGGCGCCATGCTGGCGCTCGCCGTGGTCGGATTGACCAACAACATTTACGCGCAGATCGGCCTGATCCTGCTGATCGGCCTCTCCGCCAAGAACGCCATCCTGATCGTCGAATTCGCCAAGGTTCGGGTCGATAGCGGAACCGATCCGGTGCAGGCGGCGATCGAGGCGGCAAGGCTGAGATTGCGCCCGATCCTCATGACCTCGTTTGCCTTCATCCTGGGCGTACTTCCGCTGGCGTTGGCGACCGGGGCGGGCGCTGCTGCGCGTGTTTCCATGGGGGTGGCGGTATGCGCCGGCATGGCCTGCGCGACCTTCTTCGGTGTCTTCATCATCCCGGTATTGTTCGCCGCAGTGGAGCGCGTGGTCAATCGCAGCAAGAAGAAGGGCCGGAAGACAACACGCAAGCAGACGGAGACGACGTGATGCGTGTCGTCGCCGTCGCCCTGTTGCTGGTGTCCGGTTGTGCCGTAGGGCCCGACTACCGGCGTCCGGCCTTAGACCTGCCGGCGGCCTATCATCACGCCCCCTCGGAGGAATCCGCCCGCTCCTTTGCAGATGTCAATTGGTGGGAGGTATTCGGCGACCCGCAAATGGTGGCGCTGATCGACGAGGCACTGGGCGACAATCTCGATCTCGGCATCGCCGCCAGTCAGATCGTGCAGGCCGAGGCGCAGCTTGCCGTGGCGCGTTCCCCGATCTTTCCGCAACTGGCCGGCCAGGCACAGGCTTCACGCAGCAACCAGAAC
This sequence comes from Burkholderiaceae bacterium, assembly GCA_035497775.1. Taxonomy (GTDB): domain Bacteria; phylum Pseudomonadota; class Gammaproteobacteria; order Burkholderiales; family Burkholderiaceae_D; genus DATJCV01. The sequence continues at coordinate 3,087 of DATJCV010000058.1, forward strand.
ACCACGTTTTCGACCACCAACAGCTTTCTTGCCGCCTTGACGCTGTCGTGGGAAATCGACCTCTGGGGACGTTATCTGCGGGCCACCGAGGCCGCGCGCGCCGACCTGCTGGCCACCAAGGAGGCCCGCAGCGGCGTCATCACGTCGCTGGTGGCCGGCGTAGCACAGCAATATCTGCAACTCGTCGCATTACGTCAGCGGCTGGAGATCATACGGCGCACCGTCGTCGCGCAACGCGACTCTCTACGGCTGGTGAAGGAACTTGCCCAGCAGGGGGTGCAGTCGGCAGCCGAGGTCAGTCAGGCGCAGAGCCAGCTGCTCACCACCGAGAACCAGATTCCCGCGATCGAACTGCAAATCGCACAGACCGAAGATGCGCTCGCCATCCTGCTTGGCAAGGCGCCGCGCTCGTTCGATACGGGCGCCAGCTTGCCGCCGAACGCCGTCCCGCCTTTGGTACCACCGGGCGTTCCGTCCGAGTTGCTCGAACGGCGGCCCGATATCCGGCAAGCCGAGCAGCAGCTGGTTGCCACCAATGCCAATATCGGCGTGGCCAAGGCCAGGTTCTTCCCCACCATCTCGCTCACCGGTGCGCTTGGGCGTGCCAGCGACGTCCTGCGCGGACTGGTGCAAAGCGGCGGCCAGAACGTCCGGACGGCAGGTGTCGCCGTCAACCTGCCGATCTTTTCGGGCGGGGCGCTGGTCGGCAATTACGATATTGCGCGCGCCCAAGCCGAACAGGCGGCGCTTGCCTATCGCCGCAGCGTGCTTGTGGCATTGCAGGAAGTCTCCGATGCCCTCATCGCGTTCGACCGCGACCGGGCGGAAGCCCAGGGCAATCGCGACCGGGTTGCCGTGAACGGCGAGGCGCTGCGCCTGGCGCAATTGCGCTTTCGCTCCGGCGTGATCAGCTACCTCGAAATCCTGGATGCGCAGCGCCAGCTACTGTCTTCCCAGCTCGACCTCAACGCCAGCGAATCCAACCAGCGCCTCGCCGCCGTGCAGCTCTACAAAGCCTTGGGCGGCGGCTGGAACGCCCCCAAGCGCTCCGCACCGATCGCCCCCGATGTCGGGCAGCGGTAACGCAAAAGGATTTTGCCTGGCCGGATCGCGAGCTGCCCCGAACCGGATATCAATCGGACAAGTCCAATGCGCACGACAGGAGTTTCCCCCCGAATTCATTGAGGAAAGAATTATGAAACAAAAGAACAGCGGTACCAGCCGCTTCAACGGCGAACGGGTCGTACAGCAATTCACGACCGACCATTGGGTGACCATCCAGCATGGCCAGCCGGCCTATCCGTTCTGAATACGAGGAGAGACGCCATGAAGATAGCGTTATTGGGGGCCACCGGCTTCGTCGGCTCGGCCCTGCTGAAGGAAGCGCTCGACCGCGGACATACCGTCACGGTGATCGTGCGCCATCCCGACAAGCTCGAAGCGCGCGATGGCCTTATCGCCAAGGTGGGCGATGTATACAACTCCGCCGCCTTGGCGGACTTGCTGCGTGGCCAGGAGGCAGTGATCAGCGCCTTCAACCCCGGCTGGAAGAACCCACAGCTTTATGACGATCAGGTGCGCGGCACCACGGCCATCATCGCCGCCATCAAGACGGCAGGCGTCAAGCGCGTGCTGTGGGTAGGTGGCGCCGGCGGACTGGAAGTGAAACCGGGTGCGCGGCTGGTGGACAGCCCGGACTTTCCGGATTGGGTGAAGCCGGGCTCGCTGGCAACCATCGACGCCCTCGAACAGTTGCGCAAGGAACAGGAACTCGACTGGTCCTACCTCTCGCCTTCAGCAGAAATGCAGCCAGGCCGGCGCACCGGCAAGTTCCGGCTGGGAAGCGACCTGCTCCTGTTCGATGCCCATGGCCGCAGCAGCATCTCGGTGCAGGATTACGCAGTTGCAATGATCGACGAACTGGAACACCCGGCCCATATCCACCAGCGCTTTACGGTCGGGTATTGACGGCGCCGGTGTGGTTACCGCGTTGGCGCGCCGTCGAATCCATCTTTTTTGCACCCATGGAGCAGACATGTATTACAAAAAACCGCGTGGCGATCATTTCGAGCTGATTGCCGTGACGCGAGTCTATGTCCTCGAAAAAAATCACGCCGGCGATCTGGAGCTGCGGCTGGAACTGGCCGACGGGACCACCTTGGAGCGGGTCAGCACACTTGGCGAATACACGGATTTTCTGGAAAATCCACCCGTCGTCGTCATTTAGAAACCTGCAGACGATCGGTAGGCTTGGCCACCACAGGAGCGGGATTGCCATTCCGCGCAGTCCACTCTGCATGTTGTATGGCTTCCAGGACTTGGAACCAATTACCCGGCCATCTCGCTACCGTGCGGTTGGACGTGCTCGTCGATAGTGGTGGACGGACGCCGCCGCTGCAGCGTTTGTGCCCGCTGTTGCCGGATCCGGCAAAACCAAATCTCGATGCGGCGCAGAAATCTACGCCGGAAATGGCGAAAAACCCTGGCTGTTCCCCTCCTGCTCGCTATATTGAAAAAGGAGCTGTTTGCTCCGGGCACCACTCCCTTGGCCCCGATGCCGCCCGCGCCTGGTCGGCAACAAGATTTATCCTGACCATTGAACGGAAGGAAAGGCGGTAGTGGCAGCAGTCGCGCCCGCCCTGCCGCGGCGCGAACCAGCTCAATATTGCAGGCCAACATGTTGGCGCCCATCGCCGGAGACACTATGAAAATACTGATCAGCTTCCACGATATCCAGAAGCCTGCCCACCCCGAGCTCGATCGCCTCGTCGATAAGCTAGCCAAGAGTCATATCGAGCGGCACCTATCGAAATTTTCCCCGGACGCGATAGAACTGCATGTGCGTCTGGAAAAAAACCCGCATCTCGCGCGCTATCAGGTCAAACTACAGCTCGGCATGCCAAGCGCAAACTTGGAAAGTGCGGACGAATCGGATGAGATAATGGCAGCGCTACACAAGTCTTTTGCGGAACTGGAACGGCAACTCGAGCGGCAGCTTGCCCATGTACGTCGCGAAGAGGGAAAAGCTCCATGAAACGACCTGTGGTTTTGCGGCGGATTCAGAGCGTGATCGGGAGTTCGCCTGCCGCGCAATCCGGGGCCTACGGCAATCTGATGCGGCCACTACTTCCGAAACTGGAGCGCTTCGTGAAGCAGGAGTTTTCCTATCTCCGGGATCGGGGGGATGTGACGGCGGACTACCCAACGGCGCAAGACGTCATGACGAAGCGCTTGCGCGCTTACCAACAACTGGATCAACGCCCCCAGCAGGCGGAACCTCTGCATTGGCTGTATCGGATTGCGCACGAGGTACTGGCGGAGGTGGTCAAGCGCCAGCAGACCGTGGACGGGCGATTCGTCTCGCTGGATGCCGAGCCACCGGTGACACCCGAGGAAACCATCAACGAGCGGGACGAGGCCAAGTATGAGTACTGGCAGCCGGACGGCATGCTGAAGCTGGAGGCGGCATGCTGAAGCTGGAGGATGTGGTGCCGATTTCAGACGCCACGCCAGAGACCACGGCAAGTGAAGATGAAATGCGCAGGCATCTGTGTGCCGCCCTCGCCCACCTGCCGAGCACATGGCGCCGGGCAGTGTGGCTGACCCAGGCCGAAGGGATGCCGCCTGGCGTGGTGGCGGCGACGCTCGGGGCCAGCGAAGAAGACACACGGCGTTGGATCCAGCATGCCGACGCGTTCTTGCGGGCCAGGCTCGGGGAAGTGGATCTGCGTCCCGTCGAGCCGGGACAGATTCCGGCCTACTTCGCGCCGCTACCGGCAGCGTCAGCGCCGGAGCTGGCTCAGGTGTTCGACCAAATCACAGGGGATGGGAAATAGTGAAAATATTCGTCTCGCTGGAAACAAGCTATTGCAACGCAACACCTGGGGAATCACATCTTGCAGCGCACGGTCACCCAATGTAAACGGCGCCCTATTATCCTTCCCGTCATGACCATTCATTCCTCGGCCGCTCAAGAGCGGCGCGGTCCCACTGGGCCAGCGTGGCTGCGGCGTCATAAGACGTTTGAAAGAATTGAAGCAGTGCGTCGTCTGGATCTGAAGCGCGGCGCACCGCTTCGTACGGAAAGATGAATTCCTGTACCTCGGAGTTGTAGTGCGCACCCTCAGGAAGCACTGGGTAATCAGCGTAGCCGGTGGGCGCGGGATACGCATAGGCATAGAACGCCGGTTCAGCGACAGCCCCGCCTCCCGGCCAAAAGCCGCAACTGCTGCATTCGTGAGAATAGGCCTCGACCATGACGTAATCGGGGCAATTCGGTGCGCCGCCCGGATGAATCGGCGCCCGCCGGCCGGAGAAACGAGTCATCGCCAGATCGAAGCTGCCCCAGAAGAAATGCACCGGGCTGGCCTTGCCGAGAAAGCGGCCGCGAAATTTCTTCAGGACGCGGTCAGCCTGCAGCAGAATTTGCCAGCAGCGATGCGCGGCGTTTGCATCGTACGCGGCATGCTCCCGGTCTTGCGCGAAGGGGATGGCGTTGATTACCTCAACCGGCGTCGACTTCAGCACCACCTCCAACCCAAGGGAGCGCAACGCCGCCAGATAGGCAGCATAAAAATCCGCGACCGTGCATGGTGCCAATAGCAATCGATGCGCGGCACCGTCGCTGGCACGCATCGCCAGAAGATGGTCGACAAAATCGAACTCGACTGTCAACGCGCGCTGGCCGTACGGCATCGGCGATGTAGTCAGTCCGCGCGCGGTGACGTAGAAAACCACCTGCCACCAGTGATTTTCCATGGGCGCGAGCGCAAGGCGGGTCTTGCCGACGATTTGCGTCCACATATGGAGCGTCGCATAGGTGTCCGCCCATTCGGACAGGGAGAGTGGCGGCCATGCCAAATTCGCTGATGCGCTCATGGTGCCTCCTTCCGTAAAAAAGCTCGCCGCCCCATGGCTCGTTGACCTCGGTCTGGCTGGCCGAAGTCGTCGCCATCCAGGAAGCCATCGTCATTGGTAGACAGCCTATGGCGCCGGACGTTACCCACCCAGCGCCGTGTCACGCCTCCAGCTCGCCCGGCATGACCTCATCCACATAACACCAGGTCCACGTCTCGCCAGCCTCGAGCGAACGTACCAGCGGATGATTGCTCGACCGAAAATGCTTGCTGGCGTGCTGGTTCGGCGACGAGTCGCAACAACCGACGTGGCCACACGTCAGGCACATGCGCAGATGAACCCAGCTGTCGCCGGTCTGGATGCACTCTTCACAATAATCCTTGTCCGTATCCAGGACCTTGATCTGATCCAAATGCCTACATGTGCCAGCCATGCCATCCTCCGTTCGACTTGGTCGCCTGAAGCTTGAACCAGCGGATTACGCCCTCGATTTCTCGCACTCCTTATCGTAGGCAACATCCCAGTGGCCACTATTGCATTTGATCCGGCTGTCTGCGGAAAGTGCGCCATCTCCTTGAAATACCGCCAAACGGCCTCTTGCACGGATTCTCCGGCTGACGTATTTGCGCCCGCATCGCTCCGGCGCCACACCTCTTGCTTCGCCGTGCATCAATGCACGCGCACATGGACCCCTTGTTTTCCATGGCCCGCACGCCCAGCTATATCGCAAGTGTCGGTGTCAGTTGCAAATATCTGTTTGATTCGCACGACGGCGTTGGTCGGCTGTCAATATAGTTAAATTCAATCGAAACAATGCTTTTAATCAATTTTACAAATTAAGATCGTTCGGCGATAATGAATCGTGTTCCATTTTTCAACCCGGAGGAAAATCCATGTCCCTGATCAATACCCAAATCAAGCCATTCAAAGCCAACGCTTTTCACAACGGCAAATTCATTGAAGTCAGCAACGAAACCCTGCAAGGCAAGTGGTCGGTATTCGTGTTCTATCCGGCCGACTTTACCTTCGTTTGCCCGACCGAACTGGAAGACCTGGCCGATCACTACGCCGAATTTCAAAAGCTGGGAGTCGAGGTATACAGCGTTTCGACCGATACCCATTTCGCCCACAAAGCCTGGCATGACACCTCGGAAGCCATCAAGAAAGTGACCTACCCGATGATCGGCGACCCGACTGGCGCCATCACGCGCAATTTCGACGTGATGATCGAGGAAGAAGGCCTGGCGCTGCGCGGCACCTTCGTCATCAATCCGGAAGGCCAGATCAAGCTGTGCGAAATCCACGACAACGGCATCGGCCGCGACGCCTCGGAGCTGCTGCGCAAGGTAAAAGCCGCGCAATACGTCGCCTCCCATCCGGGTGAAGTGTGCCCGGCCAAATGGGAAGAAGGCGCCAAAACCCTGACGCCGTCGCTCGACCTGGTCGGCAAGATCTAAGCAACAGCACCACACGCCTGCCGTCGCGCACTACCAGCGCCACGGCAAGCCGGCAAGCGGGGTTCGCCCCCAACCTCGAACGGGCCGCGCCACAAGCGCGGCCCGTGTCCTGAACCACTGTCATGAAAGGGATACGTCATGTTGGATACCAATCTCAGAGCCCAGTTAAAAGCCTACCTGGAAAAGCTCGTGCAGCCGATCGAGATCGTGGCGTCGCTGGATGACAGCGCAAAATCGGGCGAACTGCAGGCATTGCTGCAGGAAATCGCCCTGCTTTCCGAGCGCATCACGCTGATTGAACAGCGCGACGACGCCGAACGCAAGCCATCTTTTTCCATCAACCGCCCCGGAACTGAAATCGGCGTGCGTTTCGCCGGCATTCCGATGGGCCACGAATTTACCTCGCTGGTGCTGGCATTGCTGCAAGTCGGCGGCCACCCGATCAAGCTGGAAGATGCGGTGATCGAACAGATCCGCAATCTGGATGGCGACTACCAGTTTGAAACCTATTTTTCACTGTCGTGCCAGAACTGCCCGGATGTGGTGCAGGCGCTGAACACGATGTCCATCATCAATCCGCGCATCCGGCACGTCGCCATCGATGGCGCGCTGTATCAGGACGAAGTCGAGGCACGCAAGATCATGTCGGTGCCGAGCATGTTCCTGAACGGCGAATTGTTCGGCCAGGGCCGCTCGGGCGTGGAGGAAATCCTCGCCAAGCTCGACAGCAACGCCGGCAGCCGCCAGGCCGAAGAACTGGGCAACAAGGAGCCGTTCGACGTCTTGATCGTCGGCGGCGGACCGGCCGGCGCTGCCGCCGCGATTTATGCGGCGCGCAAGGGCATCCGCACCGGCGTCGTCGCCGAACGCTTCGGCGGCCAGGTGCTGGATACGATGGCGATCGAAAACTATATCTCGGTCAAGGAAACCGACGGCCCGCATTTCGCGGCGGCGCTGGAGCAGCACGTGCGCGCCTACGAGGTCGACATCATGAATTTGCAGCGCGCCGAGGCGCTGGCGCCAGGCAAGCTGATCGAAGTCCGGCTGGCGAATGGCGCGGTGCTGAAAGGCAAGACCGTGATCCTCTCGACCGGCGCGCGCTGGCGCGAAATCAACGTGCCGGGCGAGCGGGAATACCGCAACCGCGGCGTCGCCTATTGCCCGCACTGCGACGGCCCGCTCTACAAGGGCAAGCGGGTGGCGGTGATCGGCGGCGGCAACTCCGGCGTCGAGGCGGCGATCGACCTTGCCGGCTTGGTCAAGCATGTGACGCTGATCGAATTCGATTCGGCCTTGCGCGCCGACGCCGTGTTGCAGAAGAAGTTGCGCAGCCTGCCGAACGTGACCATCATCACTTCGGCGCAGACCAGCGAAATCCGCGGCAACGGCGAGAAGGTGGTCGGCCTCGACTACAAGGACCGGAGTTCCGGCGCGATCCGGCAGGTGGAACTGGACGGCGTCTTCATCCAGATCGGCCTGGTGCCGAACACCGAGTGGTTGAAGGGCACGCTGGCCTTGTCGCGCCACGGCGAAATCGAAGTCGATGCCAAAGGCCAGACTTCACTGCCCGGCGTGTTCGCCGCCGGCGACGCCACTACCGTGCCGTACAAGCAGATCGTGATTGCCGCCGGCGACGGTGCCAAGGCCGCGCTGTCGGCCTTCGATTACCTGATCCGCAGTTCGGTCTCGGAGGCGGAGGATGCGGCGACAGCGACCGTGGCCGTGACCGTGACAGCCTGAATTCCGCGCTGGCCAAGGATGCCACCGAAGGAACCTGAAAAACAGGCATCAAAAATACTCTGAATCAACACCAAGACGCCGCTCGGCAAACGCCGGCGGCATTTTTTCATGTCATAGATACCTTCTACAGAAGCCTCGTTGTGTTGACTAAAGTGCATAGAGTAGAATTGCCCCACGCTAATGTTTCCAAGTCGCTTCAGGCGCCTTGATTTGTTAACCGGCGATGCGCCGATCCAGGAGAAAAAAGATGGCAAGCGATGGTTCAGTAGCCCCCAAGGAACGCGTCAATATCGTGTACCGTCCCGCCACCGGCGACGCGCAGGCTGAAGTCGAGCTCCCCCTGAAACTGCTGGTGGTCGGCGATTACACGCTGCGCGACGACGACACCCCGGTCGAGGAAATGAAACCGATCAACGTCGACAAGGACAATTTCAACGACGTGCTGAAAGCGCAAAAGCTGTCGCTCAATATGACGGTGCCGAACCGGCTGGATGCCAAGGCCGGTGAGGACGAAGTGCTGGCGGTGCAGATGAGTTTCGACTCGATCAACGATTTCTCGCCCGATGCGATCGTCGAGAAAGTCCCGGAGCTGCAACAGATGATCGCGCTGCGCGACGCCTTGAAGGCGCTCAAGGGGCCGCTCGGCAACATCCCGGATTTCCGCAAAAAAGTTCAGGAACTGGTTCAGGATGACGGCGCACGCCAGCGTCTGCTGAGCGAGCTTGGCATTCAAGATCAGTAATACGGTACAGGGAGAGAAATACCATGGCTGACGAATTAAAACAGCAGGCGCCGGCGACCGCCGAGGCGGATGCAAGCACATCGTTGCTGGACCAGTTGGTCGAATCGGCGCGGATCAAGCCGGGCGACGATGCCTACTCGATCACCAAGCAAGGGATTCAGGCATTCGTGTCGCAACTGCTGGAACCGCAGCGCGCGGTCGAGCGGATCACGCAAGCCACCGTCGACGACATGATCGCCGACCTCGACCAAAAACTGTGCGCACAGGTCGATTCGATCCTGCATCACGCCGATTTCCAAAAAATGGAATCGGCTTGGCGCTCGCTGAAATTCCTGGTCGACCGCACCAACTTCCGCGAAAACGTCAAGATCCAGATCCTGAGCGTCAGCAAGCAAAAAATGCTGGACGATTTCCAGGATGCCGCCGATATCACCAAATCGGGCCTCTACAAGAATCTCTATACGGCAGAATTCGGCCAGTTCGGCGGCCAGCCGTTCGGCGCCATCATCGCCAACTACGAGTTCGGCCCGGGCGGCCAGGACATCAAGCTGCTGCAATACGCCGGCAGCGTCGCGGCGATGGCGCACGCGCCTTTCATTGCCGCGACCGGCCCGGAATTTTTCGGCATCGAAACCTACGATCAGTTGCCGAACCTGAAAGACCTGTCCTCAGTTTTCGAGGGGCCGCAGTTCGTCAAATGGAATGCATTCCGGGAAAGCGAAGACGCGCGCTACGTCGGCCTGACGCTGCCGCACTTCCTGCTGCGCGTGCCGTACGGCGCCGATACCATCCCGGCCAAGAAATTCAATTACAAGGAAGACGTCTCGGGCGGCAACAAGCAGTTCCTGTGGGGCAATGCGGCATTTGCCTTCGCCTCGCGCCTGACCGGCAGCTTTGCCGACTATCGCTGGTGCGCCAACGTGATCGGGCCGCAGGGCGGCGGCACGGTCGGCGATCTGCCGGTCTATTCCTATGAATCGATGGGTGAGATCCAGAACAAAATCCCGACCGAGGTGCTGATTTCAGAGCGGCGCGAATTCGAACTGGCGGAACAGGGATTCATCGCGCTGACGATGCGCAAGAACAGCGACAACGCCGCCTTCTTCTCGGCCAATTCGGCGCAAAAGCCGAAGTTCTTCGGCAACAGCAAGGAAGGCAAGGAAGCCGAGCTGAACTACAAGCTCAGCACGCAATTACCCTACATGTTCGTGGTCAGTCGCTTGGCGCACTACATCAAGGTGATCCAGCGCGAGAACATCGGCACCTGGAAGGAACGCGGCGACCTCGAAAACGAACTGAACATGTGGATTCGCCAGTACGTGGCGGACATGGACAATCCGGCCGAAGGGGTCCGCAGCCGCAGGCCCTTGCGCCAGGCCGAGATCAGCGTGGCCGATGTGGAAGGGGAGCCGGGCTGGTACCGGGTCGACCTCAAGGTCCGCCCGCACTTCAAGTACATGGGCGCCTCCTTCACGCTGTCGCTGGTAGGCAAGCTGGAGAAAAAATAATCGTCCCCCGCTCAAAGCCCGTGTTTCAAACGTAACAGAAACACGGGCTTTTGACATTCAACGGTAACCGACGGCGTCCAGACTGTGAATCATGCGCAGTAACGATGCTTTCGGTGTTGCGCAGTCGCCTCCCGAAGCCAGACCGGAATCGATACGGCGAAAAACAGCCGCTTCACAGAGTCTTTTGCATACGACGTCATCACTTAACAAGAAGGAAAATCATCATGCCAATGCCATGCTACCTGATCCTCGAAGGTCAAAATCAGGGAAAAATCGAAGGTTCAACCAAGGTCAAGGGACATGACGGAAAGATCCTGGTCCAGGCCGTGGATCACACGATCGAAATCCCGAAAAGCCCGCAGACGGGTTTGCCGACCGGAAAACGGATTCACTGCCCGATGACGGTGACCAAGGAAATCGACAAGTCCTCGCCCAAGCTGTTCCAGGCGCTGACCTCCGGCGAGCAGATGAAAGACGTC
>DATJCV010000059.1:0-1705 GCA_035497775.1 Burkholderiaceae bacterium
CACCACCCATCCATGCATGGAGTATCTGATTGCCATACGGCTCGTCGAATGCACGGCAGGTGACGCCGCTACCCTGACATGAGGCATCGGAGAGAAATGCTGAGAGCGACGCTCAAAAAAATTCGACGTCGTTGTCGTTGGCCACCTGGGATCGCAGTGCGCCGTTGGTGACCAGTTCGTCGTAATGGCAGACCTGGTTGCGGCCGTGCATCTTGGCATAGTAAAGCGCCTGATCGGCGCGCCCCAGGATCACGACCGGGGTGTGCAGAGAAATGTTGGCGAAGCCGATGCTGACCGTGACCCGCCCGACTTGCGGAAACGGGTAGTTTTCGACATTGGCGCAAAAGCGGCTGAAGATATTGCGCGCATCGGCCAGCGTGGTGGAGCGCAGCAGCACCACGAATTCCTCGCCGCCGAAGCGGAAGATGCGGTCCTGGGTGCGAAAAGAACTGCGCAGCAGGTTGGCGATCAGCAGCAACACTTCGTCGCCGTACAGGTGGCCAAAACGATCGTTGACCCGTTTGAAGTGATCGATATCGATGACCGCCAGCCATTGCTCCTTGTGTTCGGCGTGCAGGCGCCGGTCCGGGCCACGCGCCGGCACCGACTGCTTCGGGCCCGAACACGACACCATGCGCGAAAAATTCTCGTCGAAGGTCTTGCGGTTCAGCAGTCCGGTCAGCGAATCGCGTTCACTGTAATCCAGCAAATTCTGGAAATTGCGATAGACGCGCAGAATGCCTTCCATCATGCTGCGCGCTTCATCGGACAGCGGGGCACTACGGATTTCCAGGCAGCCGCTGATCTTGTCGTTGAGCCAGAGCGGCAGCCATAAAAGGTGCGAACCGTCGGCCGCCGGTTCTTCGACGCTGTGCAAGCGCTGTTCGATGGCCGCCAGCAGCAAGGGATAGTGGGCCAGCGGATCGCCCGGCTGCTCGGCTTCCGGCGTTTCCTCGCTCGTGACGATCTGGCCATCCTGCAGCCAGACGCGCGGCCGGATATACAGCTGGTCGCGGAACTTGAAAATCTCCAGGGTGCGCGCCTGCCGCGCACCGACCAGCTCGTGCAAGGCCGAAATGACCGAGATATCAAGCAGGCTATGGTCGCGCTGACCGGTAATTTCAACGAGATGATTGAGTAACGACTGCATCGCGCCCTGGTGCTGCTTGCTCATGGTTGTGCCGCATCGGCCGCAATCGCCTTGCGGGCATGGCAAAGCAAGGCGGTATGACGTTGAAATTTCGGGGGCTGCTCACGGGGGGATGATCAGACAAGTGATTGGCACCTCTGGAATCATCGCGTGCCTATCTACCAACTCGCCCGTCTCAGATCGGATTTATTCTTCTGCCGGCCATTTTATACGAGCGAGTCGGGTTAGAAAGGCGAATAGACATACTTGCCAGTCATTTAACATTGTTTAACAACAACCGCGCAGTCTGACGCCAAAACCTTGCTGAATAATAAATATTTGGCAACGATCAGGCCAAGGTTTCAGGTGGCTTGCACCACATCCTGTTCCAGCCACAGTCGTTGCCGGTCGGCGTCGAGCCGCACCGCAGCGCCGATTGGCAAGGTCAGATTCGGCTCGCAATGGCCGCTCGGCCAACCCGCCAGGATCGGGATCGCCAGCGGCTGCAGCAAGTCGCGCCAGACCTGGCGCAGGCGTTCGCGATCGGCGGCGCCATGACCGTTGGTGGCGCGCGGA
>DATJCV010000060.1:0-1743 GCA_035497775.1 Burkholderiaceae bacterium
GCGAAACATTGCAGTTCCGGCCCAATACGGCATCGGGTGATATGGTGATGCCGCCGAAATGACCGATATATAGCCCCGGTCCTATCGTGGCGCCGCGCGGCAGTTCTATGCCCCAGACGATTTTTACCAGGCCGTTCAGGATGAAATAGAAGGGCTCGCCGAGCAGGCGTAGGGCTATATGGCGGCCCTTGAGCCAACGGCCGAAGCGATACACCAATACTGCCTGCAAGCCGGGCATGCGCAAACAGCAGCCAATCCGCGATACGAGGTTGCCCTCGGTATAGATGTAGGCTCTTTTCACATCCAGTAACCAGGCACTTTTCATGGTCATGTGCGGCTCCTAGCGATATGGATGAATGCTAGCCAGCAACGCGGGTGTTGGCTGTACGCAACACATCACGACAGGCGGCTTGAGGCTGGAAATAGACCTTTTTTTATATTCTTATATCTCGTTGCAGGGATCGATGTCTTGACATATGACAACCCGGACAGCCAGGGGCGTCTTCACTCATCGTCCGCGCCCCCAATCCCCAATTCCTGCATCTTGCGCGTGATGGTATTGCGGCCGATACCCAGCCTGAGGGCGGCGTCGTTCTTGCGCCCGTGAGTGTGCTTCAACGCGGCCTTGATTACTGCCGCTTCGAATTGGCGGCCGAGCGCATCCATGACTGCAGGACGGCCGCCGGCCAGCAGCCGTGCCGCCTCTTCTTCCAGCAAGGGCACCCAGCCGGCGCGCGGGCCGCTGCCCTGTTCTGCCCGGGTGTCATTCGGCGCCGGGCGCCCGCCATCCGACGAAACGGCGGCCACATCGACAGCCGCTGCCCCCTCGCCGGCCAGGTCCGGCGGCAAATCCTCGATGCCGACCGTCTGCCCGGGCGCCATCACGGTGATCCAGTTGCACAGGTTTTCCAGTTGCCGCACATTCCCCGGCCAATCAAGCGTGCTTAACAACGCCAGCGCGGCATCGGTCATGCGCTTCGGTTCGACGCCAAGCTGACGGGCGCTCTGCGCCAGGAAATGGCGCGTCAGCAGCGGAATGTCTGCGCGTCGCTCGCGCAGGCTGGGCAGGCGCAGCCGGATCACGTTCAGCCGATGGTACAAATCCTCGCGAAACAGGCCGTCCTTGACCCGCTGCTCCAGATTTTGGTGGGTGGCGGCGATCACCCGCACATCGGCCTTCAGCGGCTGATGGCCACCGACGCGATAGAAATGACCGTCCGACAAGACGCGCAGCAGCCGCGTCTGCAAATCGAACGGCATGTCGCCGATTTCATCCAGGAACAGCGTGCCGCCGTCGGCCTGTTCGAAGCGCCCACGGCGCGCCGCCTGGGCGCCGGTGAAGGCGCCGCGCTCATGGCCGAACAGTTCGGATTCCAGCAAATCCTTCGGGATCGCCGCGGTGTTCAAGGCGATGAACGGCTGCGCCGCGCGCGGACTGTGCTTGTGCAGCGCGCGCGCCACCAGTTCCTTGCCGCTCCCGGATTCGCCAGTGATCAGCACGGTGACGTTCGACTGCGACAGGCGGCCGATGGCGCGAAACACATCCTGCATCGCCGGCGCCTGGCCCAGCATTTCGCTCGCCTCGCCCGCGGTCTGCTCGGCGCCGGCCTCACGCACGCTTTCCTCCAGTGCACGCCGGATCAGCTCGACTGCCTTGTCGACATCGAACGGCTTGGCCAGGTATTCGAAGGCGCCGCCCTGGAACGCCGCCACCGCCGAATCAAGGTCGGAAAAGGCGGTGGT
>DATJCV010000061.1:0-2782 GCA_035497775.1 Burkholderiaceae bacterium
GCTCAGCCGCAATGGCAGACGTAGTCGTCGGTTTCGCTGACTTCGATATCGAAATACGAATCGGCCGGGATTTCGAAGCGCTGGCCGGCGCCCACGTCTTGCCACTCCTGCTCGCCCTTCAGCAAGATCCGGCACTTGCCGGACGTGACTTCCATGACTTCGGCTTCGCGCGTGTTGAAGCGCAGCTTGGACGGCAGGATCACGCCCAGCGTCTTTTTACTGCCGCCGGGTAGCACCACGCTGTGCGAAATGCATTTGCCGTCGAAATACACATTGGCTTTTTTGATGACCGAAACGTCGTCGAATTGTGTGCTCATGGCGTCGAGGATTCCGGTTACTGGCCGTCGTCTTTGCCAAGGCGCGGCAGTGCGACGGACGGATTGGCGGTCAGCAGACCGGCCTTGCCGTAGATGCCGAGCTTGCCGCGGGTGTCGGTAATGTCCAGGTTGCGCATGGTCAGTTGCCCGATCCGGTCTTGCGGCGTGAACGCGCCTTCGCCTTTTTCCATCGTCAGCCGCTCCGGCTGGTAAGTCAGGTTGGCCGATTCGGTATTCAGGATCGAGTAATCGTTGCCGCGCCGCAGTTCCAGCGTGACTTCGCCGCTGATCGCGCGCGCGATCCAGCGCTGCGCGGCTTCGCGCAGCATGATCGCCTGCGGATCGAACCAGCGGCCCTGGTACAAGAGACGGCCGAGTTTGCGGCCGTTTTCGCGGTACTGCTCGATCGTGTCTTCGTTGTGGATGCCGGTCACCAGCCGCTCATACGCGATGAACAACAGCGCCAGACCCGGGGCTTCGTAGATGCCGCGGCTCTTGGCTTCGATGATGCGGTTCTCGATCTGGTCGCTCATGCCGAGGCCGTGGCGGCCGCCGATGCGGTTGGCTTCCATCAGCAGCTCGACCAGATTCGAATAGGTGACGCCGTTCAGCGCGACCGGGCGGCCTTCCTCGAAACGCACGCTGACTTGCTCGCGCTTGACCTCGACCTCGTCGCGCCAGAAGGCCACGCCCATGATCGGCTCGACGATCTGCATGCCGCTGTTCAGGTATTCGAGATCCTTCGCCTCATGCGTTGCGCCCAGCATGTTGGAGTCGGTCGAATAGGCTTTCTCGACCGACATCTTGTAGTCGAAGCCGGCGTGAACCAGGAATTCCGACATTTCCTTGCGGCCGCCGAGTTCCTCGATGAAGGTCTGATCGAGCCAGGGCTTGTAGATCTTCAGCGCCGGATTCACCAACAGGCCGTAGCGATAGAAGCGCTCGATGTCGTTGCCCTTGAAGGTGCTGCCGTCGCCCCAGATGTTCACCTGGTCTTCGGCCATCGCGGCCACCAGCATGGTGCCGGTGACGGCGCGGCCCAGCGGCGTGGTGTTGAAGTAGGTGACGCCGGCGGTCGAAATGTGGAACGCGCCGCTTTGCAAAGCCGCGATGCCTTCCGCCACCAGTTGTTCGCGGCAATCGATCAGGCGCGCCTGTTCGGCGCCGTACAGCTTGGCTTTTTTCGGGATCTCGTTGTAATCGGACTCATCGGGCTGGCCCAGGTTCGCGGTGTAGGCGTAGGGAATCGCGCCTTTCTGGCGCATCCAGTGCAGCGCCGCGCTGGTGTCGAGGCCGCCGGAAAAGGCGATGCCCACTTTTTGGTTGACGGGTACGGACTGGAGTATGGTCGACATGATTTCTGCTTCGCGGGCTTGAGGTGAATGGAGGTAAGACGAAATTGGAGATGAGCGGGGAGCTGGGGGCCGCCTAGGCGACCTTGCCCAGAACCAGGTATTCGAGCAGCGCCTTCTGCACATGCAGCCGGTTTTCCGCTTCGTCCCACACCACCGATTGCGGGCCGTCGATCACTTCGGCCGCGACTTCCTCGCCGCGATGCGCGGGCAGGCAGTGCATGAACAAGGCATCCGGCTCGGCCCGCCGCATCTTGGCGGCATCGACGATCCAGCCGTCGAAGGCCTTCAGGCGCGCGGCGTTCTCTTCCTCGTAGCCCATGCTGGTCCAGACGTCGGTGGTCACCAGGTGGGCGCCGGTGCAGGCTTCGGCCGGCTGTGCGAACACGGTGTAGTGGCTGTTGCCCGGCGTGACCAGCGCCATGTCGATTTCGTAGCCCTTCGGCGTCGAGACGTTGACATGGAAGCCGAACACCTCGGCCGCCTGCAGCCACGAATACAGCATGTTGTTGGCGTCGCCGATCCAGGCCACGGTCTTGCCGGTGATCGAGCCGCGCTGTTCGATGAAGGTGAAGATGTCGGCCAGCACCTGGCACGGATGGTGTTCGTTGGTCAGGCCGTTGATCACCGGCACGCGCGAATTGGCGGCGAAGCGCTCGATGATGTCCTGGCCGAAGGTGCGGATCATGATGATGTCGCACATGCGCGACATGACTTGGCCCGCGTCTTCCACCGGCTCGCCGCGTCCCAGCTGGCTGTCGCGCGTGTTGAGGTAGATCGCGGCGCCGCCGAGCTGATGCATGCCGGCCTCGAACGACAGCCGGGTGCGGGTCGAATTCTTTTCGAACACCATGACCAGCGTGCGGTCGGCCAGCGGGTGATACGGCTCGTAGTTCTTGAACTTGCGCTTGATGACGCGCGAGCGTTCGATCACATGCTCGTACTCGGCCAGCGTGAAGTCGGAAAACTGCAAGTAGTGTTTGATTGCCATAATTGAAAACGGCGGCCAGTGTGGCGCCTGCCGCCGAAGTTTGCATAACAGTTTGATTATAAGGGATTCGGCTTGGAACACCAGCCGCAGCGGGGGCGGCGCCCGGGCGATGGCGATCGGGC
>DATJCV010000062.1:0-3193 GCA_035497775.1 Burkholderiaceae bacterium
CCGACATAAGGCGCGTGTGCAGGGAGTATAGGAAATGGCCTCAACAAAAACGCCCCGTCGCGAACGGGGCGCTGCAGCGCTTGCAAGGCGCGACACGAAACGCTTACTGGCGCGCGGCAATCGCCGTTTCGGCTTTCTGGACGAGACCGGCACCGATGGTCTTGGACCACTTGTCATAGGTCGGCCGGGTCAGCTTGCGGAAGGCATCGACCTCCGCCGACGTCAGGTGCGTGACCTTCACGCCCAGTCCTTCGACATCCTTGTAGATGCCGCTATTGGCGGCAGTCAGGCCCTGACGCGCGAGCACGATTTCCTCCTTGCCGGCTTGGACGGCAGCGGCGCGCACCGCCTCCTGGTCCGCCTTGCTCCAGCTTTCCCAGACCTTGCGGTTGACCACGAAGATCAGCGGATCGGCGACATAGCCCCAGATCGTCAGGTATTTCTGGCCGACCGCATGGATCTTGGCGCCGGTGAACACCGAGATCGGATTTTCCTGGCCGTCGACCGCGCCCGACGCCAGCGCCGGCTGGGCATCGGCCCAGCTCATCTGGGTCGGATTGGCGCCCAGCGCGGTGAAGGTGTCGTTGAACAGCGGCGAGCCGACCACGCGGAATTTCAGGCCCTTCATGTCGGCCGGGGTACGGATCTCATGCTTGGAATTGCTGATTTCGCGGAAGCCGTTCTCGCCCCAGGCCAGCGGCACCACGCCGTTCTTTTCGATCACCTTGAATAGCTCGCGCCCGACTTCGCCCTGCGTCAGCGCATCGAGCGCGCGGTAATCCGGCATCAGGAACGGCAGCGAAAACAGGTTCAGCTCCTTGACTTGCGGCGACCAGTTGATCGACGAGCCGATCGCCAGATCGATCACGCCCTGGCGGATCGCGGTGAACTCGCGCGTCTGGTCGCCCGCCACCAGCGAGGTGCCGGGATACATCTTGATGTTGATGCGGCCCTGGGTTTTTTCCTTGACCAGTTCAGCCCAGCGCTCGCCGCCCTTGCCCCACGGGAAAGCATTGCCGAGCACGGTGGAGAGCCGGTATTCGGGCTGGTATTTCTGCTGGCCGGCAGCCGGCAGCGAGAACGTCAGCGTGGCGGCGACCACGGCCGACGCGGTAGCCGCAAAAAATGTCTTGATCACGAAATTTCTCCTTCGGACAGTGGAATCGCCAGAACCGGCGAATGGGTCCGCCTGCCCTGCTGATGGTACGCCGTCAACGTTACGGCGCAGCCAACTTTTTACAACAAACATTGGCGTACGGCAACCGCAGCAACAATGGGCGGAAGCGGCATGGACATCCGCGTCAGGGGAAAGGGATTAGACAGACAGGCAGTCACTTACCCACAAAAACTGTGATCAAGCTTGTGGATAAGTGCTGTTAATTCAGCGCAACTGATTGATCCGTATCAACTTTTTGTTCGTGATACGAAAGCGGGCATGGCCACGGGCATGCTCTGCCCGAAAGTTGCTGGAGGAAGGCATGAAGCCGGCTACTGCACCGACAATTGCCGAGCGCCGACCGGGCCGGATTTTTTCGGCAGGCTGAGTTCCAGCACGCCATCCTGGTACTTGGCTTGCGCCTGGTCTTCATCGATTTCGTGCGCCAGCGTAAAGCGGCGATATTGCTTGCCGTAATAGCGCTCGCTGCGCACCACGGTTTCGCCTTGTTTCTGTTCGGTTTCCTTTTGCGTCTCGGCACTGATCGAAACCTGATTGCCTTCGATCTCCACCTTGATGTCTTCTTTTTTCACGCCCGGAATTTCCGCCTTCACCATATAGCCCTGGTCGGTTTCCGCCACATCCATCTTGATGCGCGGCTCCGCCTCCAGTTCGCGCAGCCCCGGCCGCAAGCGAAAGTCGCTGAAAAGGTCTTCGATATCGCGCCACGGTTCGAGCCGCGCGAGTTCGCCAAACGGATTGAAACGGGTCAGCTTGTTGCTCATCATCCACCTCCCGGTTGAAATAGAAAAACCCGGCCGGATCAGCCGGGCTGTCGGACGCGGCCAACATCCGCTGTTGGCGCGCCTGCTCGTTTAAATGATATGAATTGGCAGCGCGCGCGCCTTGCGCAAGCTCAAGCGCGCTCGTCTCACGCTGGCCTCGGCCTACGCCGCTCTCAGCGCAGGCCGAGGCCGTCCGCCAGCACCAAGCCACCCCACGCCGCGCCCACCAGCAGCAGCAAGCCGGGGATGACTTGCAGCGCGAACTGACGGCCGCCGTTGACCCAGGCAAACACCGCCTTGCTGAGCGTATTGGCCGACAGTGCGGCCAATACCGGGACCGCCGCCTGCGCGCCGCTGATTTTTCCGGCAGCCGTCAGCGAGGCGACCGAGGCCGCCGCCGCATGGGTATCGGCCAGCCCGCCAATCAGCGCCGCCGCCAGCACGCCGCCGGCGCCGAGCCAGGCGTTCAGCGCTGCCGCCAGGACCAGGATCGCGGCCACCATCAGCGCCAGCAGCAAGGCGGTCTTGAGTTGGAACGGCGCGCCGCGCGCGGTTTCCGGCAGTTCCGTGCGGCGCATGCTTTTGACCAGGAACAGCGCTCCATACGCCAGCGCCGCGGCGCCGCTGCAGAACAGCGGCAGCGCCAGCGAGCGCAGCGCCTCCGGACTGATGGCACTCAACACCGCGGCCATCAGGATCAGCGTCGAGACCGACGACAGCACGGCGCCAGTGACCGCCGGCCCCAGCAGCGCCGGCTCGCGCGCGGCGCGCTCGCCCATCGCGCCGATAGCGGCCGTACTGGAAATGAAGCCGGAAGCAAAGCCGGCCAGCGGCAGCCCGAAACGCGGGCCGACTGCGCGCAACGCGATATGGCCGGCGGCGCCGACCGCCATCACCAGCAGCGCGAATTTCCAGATGGTGCGCAGGTTGATCGCATCGAACGGGCCGAGATAGGTATCCGGCAGCAAGGGCAGCACCACCAGCGCGCCGGCCGCCAGGATCAGCGCGTCATTCAGCTCCTGCTGGCTCAATACGGTGCGCACGAAGCGATGCAGGCGCACGCGCGCCGCCAGCAGGATCGCCAGCGTCACCGCCAGGCCGGAGGCCAGCGCCGGATCGCGCAAACACAGGGCGCCCAGCAACCTGGTCAACAGCAGCGCCGCTTCGGTGGTCAGGCCGGGGTCATGCTCGCGGCTGCGCTGATAGCCGACCGCCAGCAGCACGCCCAGCGTCGGCACCAGCAGCGCCAGCA
>DATJCV010000063.1:0-21556 GCA_035497775.1 Burkholderiaceae bacterium
CGCCCGAACACCAAGGCGCCGTTGGTGCCGCCAAAACCGAAGCTGTTGGACAGCACGACGTCGATCTTGGCGTCGCGGCTTTCGCGCAGGATCGGAAAATCCGCCACCGCCGGGTCGAGCGTTTCGATGTTGGCCGAGCCAGCCATGAAGCCTTCCTTCAGCATCAACAGGGAATAGATCGCTTCATGCACGCTGGCCGCGCCCAGGGGATGGCCGGATAGCGCCTTGGTCGAGGACAGCGGAGGGCAGTCCGCGCCGAACACTTCGCGCACCGCTTTCAATTCGATCGGGTCGCCGGCCGGGGTCGAAGTGCCGTGGGTGTTGATATAGTCGATCGGCCGCGACACGTTGGCCAAGGCCATCTGCATGCAGCGCACCGCGCCTTCGCCCGAGGGCGCCACCATGTCGGCGCCATCGGAAGTGACGCCGTAGCCGAGCAGCTCGGCGTAAATGCGGGCGCCGCGCGCCTTGGCGTGTTGGTATTCTTCCAGCACCAGCATGCCGCCGCCGCCGGCGATCACGAAGCCGTCGCGCTTGGCGTCGTAGGGGCGCGAAGCCTGCTGCGGACGGTCGTTGTAGCCGGTGGAGAGCGCTCCCATGGCGTCGAACTGGGCGCTCGAACCCCAATGCACTTCTTCCGAGCCGCCGGCGAACATGACGTCCTGGACGCCGTGGCGGATCAGGTCGGCTGCGGCGCCGATGCAGTGCGCCGAGGTGGCGCAAGCGGCCGAAATCGAATAGCTGACGCCGTGGATTGGATACGCGGTGGCCAGCGTGGCGGAGACGGTGGAGCCCATGGTGCGCGGCACCATGTAGGGGCCGACGCGGCGGATGCCGCGTTGCCGCAGCAGGTCGGCGACTTCGATTTGCCACTGCGGCGAGGCGCCGCCGGAGCCGGCGATGACGCCGGTGCGCGGATCGCTGATGGTGGCTTCATCCAGCCCGGCATCGGCGATCGCGTCGCGCATCGAGACATAGGCGTAGGCGGCGGCATCCCCCATGAAGCGCTTCAGCTTGCGGTCGATGATCGCTTCGAGATCAATTTGCGGCACGCCGGCGACCTGGCTGCGCATGCCGAGCGTGGCATATTCGGGAACATGGCGGATACCCGGCTGGAGCTCGCGCAAGGATTGCGCGACGCTGGCTTGGTCGTTTCCCAGGCACGACACAATGCCCATACCGGTGACAACTACTCGGCGCATCATTAAAACCCCACAGTTGATTTGAACAGGCCCACGCGCAAATCCTTGGCCACGTAAATTTCACGATCGTCGACGAAGGTGCGGCCGTCGGCAATCACCAGTGCCAGCTTGCCGCGCATCACGCGACGGACGTCGATCTGGTAGCGCACCTGCTTGGCGCTCGGCAGCACCTGGCCGCTGAACTTGACTTCACCCACCCCGAGCGCACGGCCGTGGCCCGGTTCGCCCAGCCACGGCAGGAAAAATCCGGCCAGTTGCCACATCGCGTCCAGCCCGAGGCAGCCCGGCATCACCGGATCGCCTTCAAAGTGGCAGCCAAAAAACCACAGCTCGGGATGGATATCGAATTCGGCCCGGATCACACCCTTGCCGTACTCACCACCTTCAGCCGCGATTTCGGTAATGCGGTCAAACATCAGCATCGGCGGCATCGGCAGCTGCGCATTGCCGGGGCCAAACATGTCGCCACGGGCGCATGCGAGCAACTGCTCGCGGTCGAGTGAAGAAAGTCGTGTCATCTATTTTCCTGGCTTTTGAAGAAAGAGTCTATCGAGGAGGCCTTGAGAATTTCATTGACGTGCATCAACGCCATGGCGGTCGGTACACCGCCATGGCATACCAGCCGCCAAAACATGCCGGAGTTGGCAAAAGAAAAATCAAAGCCACTTAAACGTCAATGTTTCCGGCCCGTAGCGCGTTGGTTTCGATAAAGGCGCGGCGCGGCTCGACGTCGTCGCCCATCAAGGTGGTGAAAATCTGGTCGGCGGCGATGGCGTCGGCGATCTGCACTTTCAACAGCCGGCGCACCGCCGGGTCCATCGTGGTTTCCCAAAGTTGGCCGGGGTTCATTTCGCCGAGTCCTTTGTAGCGCTGCTTGGAAACGCCGCGCTCGGCTTCGGCGCGCAGCCAGTTCACCGCCTGATGGAAATCGGCAATCGCCGCTTCCTTCGCCTTGTCGCCCTGGCCGCGCCGCACCAGCGCACCGCTGCCAATCAAGCCGCGGAACACCGCTGCCGCATGGGCCAGCACCTGGTAATCGGGGCCGGCAATAAAATCGGCATCGATCTGGCTGATTCGAACGTTGCCATGCAGGCTGCGCGAAATGCGCAGCGCATGAGCATCATCCGTCGGGTCGGCGTGCACTTCGACCATGACGTTGGCGTCGTTGATGGTGGCGGCCAGCGCCTGCGCCGATTGCTGCGCTTCTGCCTCGGAGCCGAGCGCCAACGTGACACCGGTCATGATGGCCGACAAGGCGGCATCGTCGATCACGCGCGCCAGGCGCAGGATGATGGCATTGGCGGTATTGTATTGGCGCACCAGCTCGGCCAGCGCCGCGCCGGCAATCGGCGCCGCGCCCGCTGCCGGCACCAGCTCGGCGTCGTTCAAGGCGATCTGCATCATGTACTGCGCCTCTTCCAGATCGTCCTTCAGATAGCGCTCGTCCTTGCCGTGCTTGACCTTGTACAGCGGCGGCTGCGCGATGTAGATGTGACCGCGCTCGACCAGTTCCGGCATCTGCCGGTAGAACAGGGTTAGCAGCAGGGTGCGGATGTGGGCGCCGTCGACGTCGGCGTCGGTCATGATGATGATGCGGTGGTAGCGCAGCTTGTCGGCGTTGAATTCGTCGGGGCCGATCGAGGTGCCGAGGGTGGCGATCAGGGTGGTGATCTGCTCCGAGGACAGCATCTTTTCGAAGCGCGCCTTTTCCACGTTCAGCACCTTGCCGCGCAGCGGCAGGATGGCCTGGAACTTGCGATCGCGGCCCTGCTTGGCGGAACCGCCGGCGGAGTCGCCCTCGACGATGTACAGCTCGCACAGCGCCGGGTCGCGCTCCTGGCAATCGGCCAGCTTGGACGACAGGCCGAGGCCGTCCATCACGCCCTTGCGCCGCGTCAGTTCGCGCGCCTTCCTGGCGGCTTCACGGGCGCGCGCGGCCTCGACGATCTTGCCGCAGATGATCTTGGCGTCGTTCGGCTTTTCCATCAGGTAGTCGGTCAAGGTCTTGGCGACGATCTCTTCGACCGGTCCGCGCACTTCGGAAGACACCAGCTTGTCCTTGGTCTGCGAGCTGAATTTCGGCTCCGGCACCTTGACCGACAGCACGCAGACCAGGCCTTCGCGCATGTCGTCGCCGGCCACCTCGACCTTGGCTTTTTTCGCGAATTCGTGTTCTTCGATGTATTTGTTGATGACGCGCGTCATCGCCGCGCGCAGACCGGTCAGGTGGGTGCCGCCATCGCGTTGCGGGATATTGTTAGTGAAGCACAACACCTGCTCGTTGTAGGCGTCGTTCCATTGCATCGAGACGTCGACCGTGATGTTGGTGTTGTGTTCCGACATCCGTTCGCCGGTGGCCTGGAAGATGGTCGGGTGCAGCACGCTCTTGTTCTTGTTGATGTATTCGACGAAGCCGCGCGTGCCGCCCTCGAAGGCGAAATTCTCTTCCTTGCCGCTGCGCTGGTCGGTCAGGCGGATATGCACGCCGTTATTCAGGAACGACAGCTCGCGCAGGCGCTTGGCCAGGATGTCGTACTGGAAATCGATGTGCTCGAAAATCTCTTCGTCCGGCCAGAAATGCACTTCGGTGCCGTGCCGCTCGGTGTCGCCGGTGACCAGGATCGGCGATACTTCGACGCCATCGATGATTTGCACTTGCCGGTTCTGCGGGATGCCGCGCGCGAATTCCATGTAGTGCGCGCGGCCGTCGCGCCGGATCACCAGCTTCAGCAGCTTCGACAAGCCGTTGACGCAGGACACGCCGACGCCATGCAGGCCGCCCGACACCTTGTACGAGTTCTGATCGAACTTGCCGCCGGCATGCAGTTCGGTCATCACGATCTCGGCGGCGCTGCGCTTGGGTTCGTGCTTGTCGTCCCATTTGATGCCAGTCGGAATGCCGCGGCCGTTATCGGTCACCGACACCGAGTTGTCGGCATGGATCGTGACGTTGATTTCGGTGCAATGGCCGGCCAGCGATTCGTCGATCGAATTGTCCAGCACTTCGAACACCAGATGATGCAGCCCGGTGCCGTCCGAGGTGTCGCCGATATACATGCCTGGACGCTTGCGCACCGCTTCCAGGCCCTCCAGGATCTGGATCGAGGAAGCGCCATACAGGTTCGCCTGCGGCAAAGTGGTGTGGTCGGTGGGAATCGCGGACATGGGCTACTTTCTGAAAACGATAACTGAAACTACACAAGCGGGTTGGCGCGCGGTCCAACATAAGCGCGACAAAGGGGCTCTGCAGCCCCTTTCGGAAGCGTTTTTCGGCGATGGTTCAAATACGCATTGGCATCACGACGTATTTGAAATCGGCATTGTCCGGCACGGTGATCAGCGCCGATGAATTGGCGTCACCCAGCGCGATGTTGACGCTGTCGCCTTTCAGGTTGTTCAAGACATCCAGCAGGTAGGTGACGTTGAAGCCGATATCGACTTCGTCGCCGCCGTAGTCGATCTCGATTTCCTCGACCGCCTCTTCCTGGTCAGCATTGGTCGAACTGATTTTCATGCTGCCCGGCGCGACGATGCAGCGCACGCCCTTGAACTTGTCGGAAGTCATGATGGCGGCGCGCTGCAGCGAGCGCAGCAAGGAT
Organism: Burkholderiaceae bacterium; assembly: GCA_035497775.1. Lineage (GTDB taxonomy): Bacteria > Pseudomonadota > Gammaproteobacteria > Burkholderiales > Burkholderiaceae_D > DATJCV01. Next base: position 4,802 of record DATJCV010000063.1, read on the forward strand.
TCGCGCCCGATCGTGAAATTGTTCTTGTAGCCCTTGGGCACCACGCGGGTGTAATCAGGGAACTTGCCTTCCACCAGCTTCGACACCAGCTCGATATCGGCAAAAGCCAGCTTGACCTGGTTGTTGGCGATTTCGAGTTCGACCGGATCGTCATTTTCTTCCAGCAGGCGCTGCAACTCGAGGATGGTCTTGCGCGGGATGATGACTTCCTGGCGCGCGAATTCCTGCTCGGTGGCGACCTGGCAGAACGCCAGCCGGTGGCCATCGGTGGCCACCGCGATCACGTTCTTGCCGTCCACTACCAATAGCAAGCCATTCAAGTAATAGCGGATATCCTGCTGCGCCATGGCGAAATGCACCATGTTGAACAAGTGCTTCAGGGTTTTTTGCGGCAGCACGACCTTGGCATTGAAATGCTCGGCCAGCGCCACGGTCGGAAATTCCTCGGCCGCCAGCGTCTGCAAGGAAAAGCGCGATTTGCCGGATTGCACCGTCATCCGCTTGTTGACCAGCGACAGCGAAACATCGCTGGTATCCGGCAGCGCGCGCAGGATATCCAGTAATTTACGGGCGGCAACCGTGGTGGCGGCCACTTCACCACCGCTGCCGACCTCGGCGTGGGTCGTGATCTGCACTTCGATATCGGTCGCCAGGAACGACACGCTTTCGCCTTCCTTGCGAATGAGGATATTGGCCAGAATCGGCAGCGTATGCCGACGCTCGACAATACCGCTCACGATTTGCAGCGGCCGCAGCAGGGTGTCCCGGTGGGTTTTAACCAATTGCATAGTCATATCCTCGTAGTGATGATTGGCTCTAGTGTCGCCCAAAAGTGTTGCGGAAAACCGCTATTGTACAAACCCTGTCATCCCCCTCTAGCACTTCTGCCCTACCGCGCCACGCCAGTTATCCACAGGCTGGCAGGCAGCAGCATCAACCTTTCAGGGTTTGTTCCAGCACATGCAACTCATGGTTGCATTCGGGACTCTTGGCGCGGTCCGCGGTAATCTTGCGCACCGCATGCAAGACAGTCGTATGGTCGCGCCCGCCAAACAGGTCGCCGATTTCCGGCAAGCTCTTCTGCGTCAATTCCTTTGCCAGGTACATTGCAATCTGGCGCGGCCGCGCAATATTCGCCGGCCGCTTTTTCGAATACATGTCAGCTACCTTGATATTGAAAAAATCGGCGACTGTCTTCTGGATGTTTTCTACTGAAATTTGCCGGTTCTGCACCGATAGCAAGTCTTTCAAGGCATCCTTGACCACATCGATCGTGATGTCCTTGCCGTGAAAACGCGAATACGCCAGGATCTTGCGCAGCGCTCCTTCCAGCTCGCGCACGTTGGAACGCAAGTGCTTGGCGACGAAAAACGCGACGTCGTCGGGCAGCGTAATCCCTTCCTGAATGGCTTTTTTCAACAGGATCGCGACTCGCATTTCCAGTTCGGGCGGCTCGATCGCCACCGTCAGGCCGGAATCGAAGCGCGAAATCAGGCGATCGTCCATCCCCGTAATTTCCTTCGGGTAGGTATCGCTGGTGATGATGATCTGTTTCTTTGCTGCAATCAGCGCCTCGAACGCATAAAAAAATTCTTCCTGGGTCCGGCTCTTGCCACCGAAAAACTGGATATCGTCGATCAGCAACAAATCAAGCGAGTGGTAATAGCGCTTGAAGTCATCGAATCCCTTGCGCTGGTAAGCGGTCACTACGTCGCGCACGTACTGTTCTGCGTGGATGTAGCGAATTTTCGACGACGGATTTTCAACCAGCACCTGGTTGCCGATGGCGTGGATCAGGTGTGTCTTGCCGAGGCCGACGCCGCCATACAGGAACAAGGGGTTGTAGGAGACGCCGGGATTGTTCGCCACCTGGATCGCTGCCGCGCGCGCCAGTTGATTGGCCTTGCCGGTGACGAAACTATCGAACGTCAACGCACCGTTGATGCGGGTCTGCTCATGCCGCGGCGCCACCTCGATCGGCGCATGCGGAGCCTGCACAGGGTGCGGCGCAGCGTCGGCCGAGCCATGGCCGGCGTGGCCATTGCTGGGCGCCGGCGCCGCCCTTCTTGCGCCCAATTTCGGGTCCAGTACGAACTGCACTTCAATCGGCGCGTCCCAGTACTGGGCGGCAAGCGCGCTGATGCGGCTGGCAAATTGGGTCTTGACCCAGTCCAGCTTGAACCGATTGGGCGCGGCAATCCGCAACTTGCCGTCCTCGTAATCGAGCGGGGCAAGCGGCTTGATCCAGGCGCTGAATTGTTGGGGGGTCAACTCCTGTTCCAATTGCGCGGAACAGGTTTGCCAGAAATTATCCATGAATTGCCATAATGAAAGGATGTGAGGGGTGATTCGAACCTGCTGCGGGCGATCTTTGCGGTCCGCGAGCGTGCCACACATCCTATCTATTTTACCCTTCCAGGCCCAAGTTATCCACAGGCACGCCGCTTATTTCCAGCGCGCTAACACTCTGCCAATACTAGGCCAGGTGCGCCAAGTGATTGACAAACAAGCGGAAAATGCTGTCTAATTCAGGGTTCACCGTCTGTTCCGCCCGTGTTTCGCGTGATACGGGCCGTGTCGGCAGCGGCGCCCCGGACCCCTGTGAACAGGTACCTGGCGATGCGTGTGCTGCTCCAATTTACTTCTGCAAATTAGCGAGATCCTTAATGAAACGTACCTACCAGCCTTCCGTTGTACGGCGCAAACGTACCCACGGCTTTCGTGCCCGCATGGCCACGCCAGGCGGCCGCGCCGTCCTCAACGCCCGCCGCGCGAAAGGCCGCAAGCGTCTCGCTGTCTGAGGCAGAGCGACCTGCTGTTGGCGTGACAGGCGATTCTTCACACGGCTATCCACGCGCACGGCGTATCGTTAAAACGGATGACTTTTCATCCGTTTTTCGTTTGCGCCCGATTCGAAAAACGGCGCATTTCGTTCTCTACGCCCGACCCAATTCTCTGCCGCAGGCACGGCTGGGGGTAGTGGCAGCCAAACGGCTGGCGCCGCGCGCCGTGACCCGCAACGCGATCAAGCGGGCGACACGCGAACTGTTTCGTCAGCTGCCACTGCCATCCAACGACTATATCGTGCGCCTGGCGCGAGCACTCAACAGCAAGGCCGACGCCGCCACCAGTACCCGGCTGAAAGGGCAGCTGCACGCGGAATTGAAGCAGTTGTTCGAAGCGCAGCATGCGCTGCAGCGCCTGCCCGGAGAAGGAGTATGAAAAAGCTGTTCCTGCTGCTGTTACGCGGATACAAGCTGGGCATCAGCCCGTTCCTGGGCCAGAATTGCCGCTTTTATCCGAGTTGCTCGGATTATGCAGCCGAAGCGATCGGTGAATATGGCGCCGTCAAAGGCAGCGTGCTGGCGGCGCGGCGGCTGTGCAAATGCCATCCCTGGCATCCGGGCGGATTTGACCCGGTGCCGAGCCGTAGCTCTGATTCATCTTCTGCAACCCCGCGCGGTTGCAGTCATTCCTGAATTTTCCTGAGAAATACCAATATGGATATCAAACGTACCGTGCTGTGGGTCGTATTTTCCCTGTCGATACTGATCCTGTGGGACAACTGGATGCGGCACAATGGCAAGCCGTCGATGTTTTTCCCGACCACGTCACAGCAGGCCGCACCGGCCGCGGGCGCCGGCAACGACGCCAAGCGCGGCGAAGTGCCGCAAGCAACCGGCGCCGCCAGCGCTCCTGCCGGTGCTGGCGCCATTGCCGGCGACACGGCCAGCGGTCCGGCCGCCGCACACGGCGAGATCATCACCGTCACCACCGACGTGATGAAAGCCGAGATCGACACCCTCGGCGGCCAGCTGAAGCGGCTGGAGCTGCTCAAGCACAAGGACACGCTGGATCCGAGCAAGAACCTGGTGCTGTTCGACGACAGCGCGAAACTCACCTACCTGGGCGAATCCGGCCTGATCGGCGGCCCGTTCCCGAACCACAAATCGACCTTCGTCGCCCTGCCCGGCTCACGCACGCTGGATGGCTCGAACCAGGTGCAACTGGTGCTGGTAGCCGAACAGGACGGCGTCAAGCTGACCAAGACCTATACCTTCAGCCGTGACGATTACACGATCGACCTGAAGCATACGGTGAGCAACGACAGCGGCGCACCGATCACACCCTCGCTGTACCTGCAACTGGTGCATGACGGCAACAAGCCGCCCGGCGATTCGATGTTCTACAGCACGTTCATCGGCCCGGCGATCTATACCGAGGCCGACAAGTACCAGAAGGTGACCTTCGACAAGATCAAGGATGGCAAGGCCGACCATGCGCGGCATGCCGAGGATGGCTGGATCGCGATGGTGCAGCATTACTTCGTCTCGGCCCTGATCCCGCAAAGCAAGGCACCGCACGAAATCTTCACCAAGACCGTCGCCCCCAACCTGTATGCGGTCGGCACCATCCAGCCGCTGGGCACGCTCGCACCGGGCGCCAGCACCACGGTCGATACCCACTTGTATTCGGGACCGCAAATTTCCTCGGCGCTGGAAAAACTGGCCCCCGGGCTGGAGCTGGTCAAGGATTACGGCTGGCTGACCATCATCGCCAAGCCGATTTTCAGCCTGATGACCTACATTCACCAAGTGCTGGGCAACTGGGGCTGGACCATCATCGTGCTGACGGTGTTGATCAAGCTGGTGTTCTTCCCGCTGTCGGCCGCCAGCTATCGCAGCATGGCCAAGATGAAACAAGTGACACCGAAGATGCAGGCGATCCGCGAACGCCACAAAGGCGATCCGGCCAAGATGAACCAGGAGATGATGCAGCTGTACAAGACCGAGAAGATCAATCCGCTCGGTGGCTGTCTGCCGATCGTGGTGCAGATTCCGGTCTTCATTTCACTGTACTGGGTGCTGCTGGCTTCGGTCGAGATCCGCAACGCACCGTGGATCGGCTGGATTCACGACCTGGCTTCGCCTGATCCGTTCTACATCCTGCCGGTCTTGATGGCGGTCTCGATGTTCATCCAGACCAAGCTGAATCCGACGCCGCCGGACCCGATCCAGGCCAAGGTGATGCTGTTCATGCCGATCGTGTTCTCGGTCATGTTCTTCTTTTTCCCGGCCGGGCTGGTGCTGTACTGGGTGGTCAACAACATCCTGTCGATCGCGCAGCAGTGGGTTATCACCAAGAAAATCGAAACCGGCAAGATCAAGTAAGCTAGGCCGCGTTCCCACGCCAAGCCTGTGGTTTAAACACCACAGGCTTTTTCATTTGCACCCTGCCCCTTAAAATTCAGGCATGAACCTTGACTCTTCCCCCATCGCGGCGATCGCCACCGCCCCCGGACGCGGCGGCATCGGCGTCGTGCGCCTGTCCGGCAAGGACTTGGCACCAGTCATCCAGGCGCTGTTCGGCAGCATCACGTTACAGCCGCGCCATGCCACCTATCTGCCGTTCACCGACGCCCAGGGCGAGGTGATCGACCAGGGACTGGCGCTGTATTTTCCGGCACCGCACTCCTACACCGGCCAAGACGTGCTGGAACTGCACGGCCACGGCGGCCCGCTGGTGCTGCAGATGCTGCTGGCGCGCTGCCTCGAAGCCGGCGCCGAGATCGGCCTGCGGCTGGCCGAACCGGGCGAATTCACGCGCCGCGCCTTCCTGAATGACAAGCTGGATCTGGCGCAGGCGGAAGCGGTGGCCGACCTGATCGAAGCCTCGACCGAAGCGGCAGCCCGCTCGGCCTCACGCTCGCTGTCCGGGGCGTTCTCGAAAACCATCCACGAACTGGTCGAACAGGTGATCCACTTGCGCATGCTGGTGGAAGCCACGCTCGATTTTCCGGAAGAGGAAATCGACTTCCTGGAAAAATCCGATGCCCGCGGCCAGCTCGCCGCGATTCGCACCACGCTGGACCAGGTGTTTGCGCAGGCGGCGCAAGGCGCCTTGCTGCGCGACGGCCTGAACGTGGTGCTGACCGGCCAGCCGAACGTCGGCAAATCCTCGCTCCTCAATGCGCTGGCGGGAGCCGACGTCGCCATCGTCACGCCGATTGCCGGCACCACGCGCGACAAGGTGATCGAGACCATCCAGATCGAAGGCCTGCCGCTGTGCATCATCGATACCGCCGGCATCCGCGACTTCGGTAGCGATAGCAGCAGCGACAGCGACCAGGTGGAACGAATCGGCATTGAGCGCGCCTGGGGCGAAGTGGAAAAGGCCGATGTCATCCTGCATCTGCTGGACGCGTCGCGCGGTCCGACCCGCGCCGACGAAAAAATCGTCGAACGCTTTCCGCCCGAGATCCCGGTCTTGCGGATCTGGAACAAGATCGACCTGTCCGGCCACAAGCCGGCGGCCGACCAGATGCCGGACGCCACGCATATCTACCTGTCAGCCACCGAGCGGCAAGGCATCGACCTGTTGCGCGCCGAACTGCTGCGCATCGCCGGCTGGCAGCAAACCGGCGAATCGCTGTACCTGGCGCGCGAACGGCACCTGGTCGCGCTGCAGGCCGCGCGCGCCCACCTCGATAGCGCCGCCGCGCACGCCGCCGCCGAACGCCACATCAACGATCAGGCGCTCGACCTGTTCGCCGAAGACCTGCGGCTGGCGCAGGATCGCCTGGCCAGCATCACCGGCGAATTCACGCCGGACGATTTGCTGGGAGTCATTTTTTCCAGGTTCTGCATCGGCAAGTAAGAAGGAAACGCTCCAAGGCGCGGGGACTGCGCATCCTCGCTCTGGTCACAGCCGGCCCGGCGGCAAGCAACCTGCTTGACTTGCCGCTTGGAAAATCCCAACCCAGATCAAGTTGACGCCGGCCGGCTCTGGCTACAATCCCGGCACCATGTACCACCCGGGCTATCATCGTCCTGCTGTCATGCGGCACGCCCCAGGCGTGCTGTACCTGCTGCTATTCGCATTGGCATTGCGGGCACTGATCCCGCTCGGCTACATGCCGGACGCCGGCGCCCTGCGCGATGGCCGGATTCAGATCGTGCTTTGCACCGCCGCTGGCGTCTCGACCATGCCGGCAGCCATGGACCCGCTGGCGCAAGACCAGCCTGCAACCGACAAAGCCACGAGCGGCACCGATTGCGCATTCTCCTTGCTGAGCCAGCAGGCGCAGGCTCTGCCGGCATCGGCGACGGCGCCGGCCTTATGGGTCGTCCTCTTCTCTTCGCCCGCTCCGGTTGCCGACAACACCACGTTGCCGGCCGCGGGCACACAAGGGCCGCCGCTGGGCTCGCGCGCGCCGCCCTCTGTTCTCGGTTAGCCGCAAGCCGCAGCTAGCCGCTGCATGGCGGGCTGCTTGCCGGTACGCCACCCACTCCCGAAATTCTTGTGCGCCGCGACGGATTGCTTTCGCGCAGCGGCACTTGGCGTGCCTCACGCTTCGCGCGGCGCGCATCCGACCTATTCATCTGGAAAAAAATCGTCATGAACTATCCAATCGCATTCACCCGCCCGACCCTCGTGGCCGCTGCACTGGCCGCATCGTTTCCAGCGTGGTCGCAAGTCGATCCGGCGCCTGCCACCACACTCGCAACGATCGTGATCACCGGCGTCGCGCCAGAATCGCCGCTGACCTTCAGCACCAATCCGAAGCAGCCGCGCCAGCCGCTGCCGGCCAGCGACGGCACCGATTATCTGAAAACGATCCCGGGTTTCTCGGCGATCCGCAACGGCGGCAGCAATGGCGACCCGGTCTTGCGCGGCATGTTCGGTTCGCGCCTGAACATCCTGAGCAATGGCAGCTCGATGCCGGGGGCCTGCCCGGGGCGCATGGACGCGCCCAGTTCCTACATTGCCCCGGAAAATTTCGATCGGCTGACCGTCATCAAGGGCCCGCAAACTGTGTTGTGGGGCCCCGGCGCTTCCGCCGGCACCATCCGCTTCGAGCGCGACGCCCCCCACTTCACCAAGCCGGACATCCTGTTCGATGCCAGCCTGGTGGGCGGCTCATGGGGACGCAACGATCAAACGGCGGATCTGAGTGTGGGTAACGAACGCATGTATGCGCGGGTGACCGCCAATCGCTCCCATTCGCAAGACTATGCAGACGGTAACGGCAATAGCGTGCCGTCGGGCTGGGATAAGTGGAATACCGACGTCGCGCTCGGACTGACGCCCGACGCCGATACCCTGATCGAACTCTCCGCTGGCGCCGGCAATGGCCAGGCGCGCTACGCCGGACGCGGCATGGATGGCGCGCAATTCAAGCGCGAAAGCGTCGGTCTGCGCTTCAAAAAACAAAATCTCGGGACTACGCTGGAGGCCATCGAAGCGCAGCTCTACTACAACTATGCCGATCACGTGATGGACAACTACACCCTGCGCGCCTTCAAGCCGGGCGGCGGCATGAACATGCCGATGGCCTCCAACGTCGATCGCGCCACCTGGGGCGGCCGCGTGGCTGGCACCTGGAACCTGTCGCAGAATGCCAGCCTGGTCACCGGCGCCGACTTCCTGGAAAGCCGCCACCGTTCGCGTTCGGGCACACCGATGCAACCGTATCCCGGCCAGCCGTGGATACAAGACGCGAGTTTCGGCAATGCTGGCTTGTTTGGGGAATTGACCTGGCATGCCAGCGCCACCAGCCGCCTGATCGGCGGCGCCCGTGCCGACTGGGCGTCAGCCAGGGACTTCCGGCAAACCACTGGCGGCATGATGCCGAAGCCCAATCCCACCGCCGGCCAACGCCGCAACGAAGCCCTGCCGAGCGGTTTCCTGCGCTACGAGCATGACCTGGGCGCGACTCCCGCCACCGTCTATGTCGGCGTCGGCCATGTGCAACGCTTCCCCGACTATTGGGAACTGTTTTCGCCGAAGAGCGGGCCGGCCGGTTCGCTCAATGCCTTTGGCGGCGTCAAACCGGAAAAAACCACGCAACTGGATTTTGGCGTCCAATACAAGACGGAAAAATTGGACGCCTGGTTCGCGGGCTACGCCGGCAGCGTCAGCGACTTCATTTTGTTCGATTATTCGAGCGGCACGTCGCTCGCCCGCAATATCGGCGCCCGCATCTTCGGCGGCGAACTCGGGATTTCCTGGAAGCCGGCGCCAGGCTGGAAAACCGGTGGCACACTGGCCTACGCCTGGGGTGAAAACCGCAGCGGCGGCACCGCCCTGCCGCAAATCCCGCCACTGGAAGCACGGCTTTCCGCTGGCTATGACAACGGCATCTGGTCGGCCGGTGCGCTATGGCGGCTGGTAGCGGCGCAGGGACGCTATGCGTTGAATCAGGGCAACGTGGTTGGCAAGGATTTCGGTTCCAGTGCCGGCTTTGGCGTGTTTTCTCTGAACGGCGGCTACCGGGCCAACCAGCGGCTTCACCTGACCGTTGGCGTGGACAACCTGTTCAACAAGACCTACAGCGAACATCTGAACCTGGCCGGCAATGCCGGCTTCGGCTATGCCGCCAACACGCCGATCAACGAGCCGGGGCGCACCCTTTGGGCGCGCGCCAATTTCAAGTTCTGAGCAACTTGATGGCGTGGCCGGGGACGCCTGCGGGCGCTTCCCGTCACGCCGGCGATTCCGGTGCTGTGCCCGGAGTCGCACAGCGCCCGCCAGCCGCACGGCCAAAACGCCGTGTCGCGCATCCAGCGACGAGTCAAGGCCGATCGCCGGCGCCATGCCAACCCCCCTCATCAATGGCAGCGCGCACCAACCTCACGCCGTGGTAAACGACCATGCGCGGCTGACCGCCTGGCCGCCGGCGCTGCCGCTGAATTGCACGTCGTAGGTGGTGCCCGGCTGCAGCACCGTCAGCGGCACGATGGCGGCCGCGCCGACCGGCGTTTCGATGTCCTGCGGATTGCTGAGCAGCTTGACTGCCAAGGGCGCGCCGCCGTGCGGCTGGATGGTGAAGCTGTCCACCGTGAGCGGGGTCGCCAGGCCAGCCTGGACGCTGATCGGATAGCCCACCGCATTCGCATCGGCCACCGGGTCCGGCGATTCATTGTCGCTGTAAAAGACCGTCGGCACCTGCTGCTGGCCCGGAATCGGATAGAGCGTCACCGTACCCGGCGCCAACGCCGGGCCGAGGCCGTCAGCGGTGAGGTCGACCGTGACGTAAGTGTAGCCGTCAGGCACCGAGGCAGAACCGGCGCCCATTTCCTTGAAGCGCGGTTCGAGCACGATGAAGCGATGATAGATCGCGACCAGCAACGCCTCGACCACGCTGGCGCCGATCGGATTGCCGGTGGCCACCAGCACTTCGCCATAGGCCCAGGTCGGCTGGGTAAAGCGGTAGTCGGCAGCGGCCAGCCGATCGAGCGGGCTGGCGCCGGTAAAACCCGGCTTGCCGGGCTGCTCGACATGCGTGATGACGCCGTTTTGGCGCTGGTAATCGGAATGGGCTTGCGCCGCCAGATCCAGCAAGGCGTTGCGCGCCAGCGCAGGCAAGCCGGCTTGCTGGCGCCGCAGGTTGATGGCATTGAAAGTGTCGGCCGCCGTGGTACTGCTGACCGCCACCGGCGGCGCCGGCTGGCCGCTGTCGCCACCTCCACCGCCGCAGGCGGCCAGCAGCGCAAGCAGCAGCAAGACAATCGTTCGCATGAACGGCCGCAACGAACCAGGCATAACGCACTTCCAACGGGCCAAGGAGCCAGTTAGACGAAGGTGCCGGGATTTTGGTTGCGCGCAAGACAAGCGGGCTTGCGCCAAGTCAGGCCGAACAGCGCTATGCGCCAAGTTGCGGCTTGGGTGCCACTCGAACCGGGCAAGCACTGATTGGCACGAACGATCACCAAACCAGCCGCTTGCTGCTGGAACAAGGGGCGACGCGCATGGCGAACCGGGCCGGACGTGCGCCATAGCCCCGCATCGCCGCGGGCGTCCGCCTTCACCCAGGCTGATGCAGTGCCGGCCTTGCCCATCACTCCAGCGCGGCCAAGCAGGAGCGGCCAATCATCAGCAATGGGAGTATGCTACCAACTTCACCAAATCACGCCAGATACCGCTGTCCCATACTTGGAGTATAGGCCAGTAGCCATAATCATCGTATTCAGGCGAACTTGGCCAGCATCTGTGCCAGGTGCTTGGCGCGATCGGCAGCGTCGTCGGTGCTGCTGGCGCCGCTGGTGTGGGTGACGATGGCACTGGTCAGGAGCGTGACGAAGGCGCGGTCGAGCGCCTTGCGGGCCGCCGCCAACTGTTGCGCGACGCCATCGCAATCGGCCGGCACGGCCGCATGCGCGACCAGTTTCTGCACGCCGCGCAATTGTCCTTCGACACGCGCCAGACGGTTCAACAGGTCTTTCTTTTGTTCGCCATTCAAAGCCGTGCCTTCAACTACTTTTAGGGGAGCATCGTACAAGATATACCTCCTTCATATGTCAAACAGGGATTCTGCAATCCATACTATACAGGGTATATTAGCATTTGCGGCGCCGGACGCAAGCAGAAATGCAGCTCGATGCAACTGGAGCAAATCCATTTTGGCGGACGGGATTGATGCGGCGCAAGCCTTAACATTTATTTAAGGCAACATATTCCCGTTTCGTGTAGTGTATATAGATGCCATGCTCGGTATTCATTGACCGCAGGCAAATCCGTTCGTGTCGCAGATACTTTCAGATAAGGTAAGGTCAATGTATCCTGGCTTTTACTTGCTACTGATCTCGTTGCTGCTTGGCACCGCCACCACGGCCAGCGCAGCAAACTCCGACCGCCCGGATTGTTCGCGGCGCCTGACGCTGGCGCTGCATGACCACGGCCTGCTGTATTCAGCCGATACCGACAGCGGCATCGACCGCGAGTTCGCCGACCAGTTGATTACCCGCAGCGGCTGCCAGATTGCCGTCAGCGTCATGCCGCGCGCCCGCATCTGGCAGTTGATCGAATCCGGCGCGCTCGACTTCAGCCTGTCCGGCGTCGCCACCGAAGAGCGCAAGCGCTTCGCCGGTTTCGCCTGGTATTTCACCAACAAGTACTATTTGCTGGCGCGACGCGATGCCGGAGTCGGCAGCCTCGCCGATTTCGCCCGCAACCGCAAATTGAAACTGGGCGCCGTCCGCAGTTTCCGCTACAGCAAAAACGCCAACGACCTGCTGCATCAGCTGGACGCCGAACAACGGGTCGAATACGCCGACCGGCTCCAGCCGCTATACCAGGTCCTGGCCCGGAACCGGGTGCAAGGGATGATCATCGAGCCGTTTAACTATCCGCAAATCGAGACCATCCCGATCCGCGCCATCACCACCGTCATCGATACCGGCGATCCGCCGGTCGCGCACGGCCTGATCATGTCCCATAAGTCACTATCGGCAGCGGAACAGAAAAAATGGCGCTCATTGGTCAATGAGATGCGTGCCGACGGCACCGTGCGGCGCATTTTTGGCAACTACTTCCGTCCGGAACTGGCGCGCTCGATGGTCGAATTCTGAGGCCACCATGCACCGTCTGCCGCGCCGCCTGCTGCCCCCGCTGATACTGGCCACCGCGCTCGGACTGACTTGGCTATTGTGGCAGCATGAGCGCCAGAACCTAGTGCGCGATCAGCAAGCCAACCTCGATTTCGCGCTGCGCACCAACGTCAGCCGCATCCAGCAAGCGATGGTGGCCTACCAGCAAATGCTGCGCGGCGTACAGGGCCTGTTTGCCGCCAGCAAGCAGGTTGAACCGGAGGCGTTCCGCGCCTACGTCGAGGCGCTCCAGCTGCATGCCGATTTGTCCGGCATTGAAGGCGTCAGCGTCATCCCGATCGTGCCGTCAGCCGGACGCAGCACACATGTGGCCGCCATGCGCCAGCGTGGCTTTGCCGACTATCAGATCTGGCCGCCGGGAGAACGCCCGCTGTACGCGCCGCTGGCCCAGCTCGAACCCTCATCGCCAAGCCGTGTGGCCATGCGCGGCTTCGACCCGTACGCCGATCCGCAGCGACGTGAAGCGATGGAGCTGGCGCGTGACGTCAATATGCCATCGATCACCGGCAAGCTTGAGATCAGGGGCAGCGGCACCCACGAGCCCGGCTTCGTCATGTACCTGCCGCTGTATCGCCACGATGTGCCACACGATACGCTGGCAACGCGCCGCGCCAACCTGGTTGGCTGGGTCTCCGCCCCGTTTCGCATCAACAAGCTGATGGCCAGCCTGTACGGGGAACACCGGCCGGGCATCCATATTCGGCTGTTTGACGGCGTCGAGCTGGCGCAACACAACCTGCTGTATTCGTCCGCAACGACTGACGAACCTGCCAGCGACGTCGAACAGCTGGAATACATCGAGGTCGCCGGCCGCACCTGGACGCTGGCGATCGGCATGCCAGCCGCCACTGGCGCGCCGCTACCCCGCAACCGGGCGCAGGTGATTGCTCTGGCCGGCGTCAGCCTGAGCCTGCTGCTGACGCTGCTGACCTGGGTATTGGTGTCTGGCCGCGAACGCGCCTTCGTACTGGCCAGCAACATGACGGCAGCGCTGCGCGCCAGCGAAGCGCGCTATCGCCATCTGGCCCAGCACGATACGCTGACCAACTTACCCAATTTGCCGCTATTCTTGGACCGCCTGCAGCAGGCGCTGATTCTGGCCAAACGGAATCATCAGCAACTGGCAGTGCTGTTTCTCGACCTCGACCAGTTCAAGCCGATCAACGATGCATTTGGCCATCACGTGGGCAATCTGTTGCTGCAGGCGGTGGCCAAACGACTGCACGACTGCGTGCGCGCGTCCGATACCGTAGCGCGCATCGGCGGCGACGAATTCGTCCTGTTGTTGCCGGTCATCAATGGCTTGCCCGAGGCGCTGGCGCTGGCCAGGGCGATCTGCGAACAGCTCAGCCAGCCGTTCGACATGGCCGACGGCCAGAGACTCAACATTTCCTCCAGCATCGGCGTAGCGGTCTATCCCGAGCACGGCAGCGACGATGCGCAATTACTGAAGCATGCCGATCAGGCGATGTACGACGCCAAGCGGCGTGGGCGTAACCAGGTATGCTGGCACGGCACGGATAGCATCGCCTGAAACCGGCCTGCCAGCCACGGCAGCACCGCATCGTGCCGCACGAAATGGTGCTACAGGACCACGGCCGCATACCAGCCGACCCAGCGCCCACATCCTGACGGCGTACCCATCAGCAGCCATCTACGCGGAAGCTGCCACCACGCTTTGATTGCGCCCGCCGGCCTTGGCGGCGTACAGCGCCCGGTCGGCAGCCTTCAACAGCCCCTCGACATCCAGTTCGCGCTCCAGCGTGTCACTGCCGGCGATGCCGACGCTGGCCGTGACGATCTGGTGCTCGCTGCCCTGATGCTCAATCCGCAGCGCCCTGATGGCGCGCTGGATCTCGTCGGCGATCCGCACCGCGCCGGCGGTATCCGTATGGGGCAACAGCACCACGAATTCTTCGCCGCCAAAGCGGCCGGCGACGTCGCCCGGACGCCGAATGGCGCCGCCAATCGCTTGCGCCACCGCAGCCAAGGCATCATCCCCGGCCTGGTGGCCATACCGGTCGTTGAAGTTCTTGAAGCGGTCGATATCAATGAAAATCAGGGACAGCGGCGCGTTGGTCCGCCTGGCGCGCTGCCATTCATTCTGCAGCGCCTGATCCAGCGTGCGGCGGTTGTCCAGACCGGTCAGGCCGTCCTTGCGCGCCAGCAGCAGCAGCTCGCCCTGGATTTTCAGCCGGTACCGGAACTGCTCGGCCAGCAGCCAGGCGGCACCCATCAAGGCGGCTGCCAGAAACAGGGCAAAGGCGCCGATCGTCCATGCGCGCCGGGTCCAGGCGGCAAAAATATCCCGCTGGGCCGGCGCGACGCTGATCAGCATCGGGATTTTTCCGAACTTGCGGAAAACGTACAGGCGTTGCTCCGCGTCCAGTACCGCGCTGCCGAAGAACCAGCGCTCGCGCGCCTGCTTGAAGCGTTCGAAATTCGAGGTTCCCTTCAGGTTGCGGCCGATGCGCGAGGCATCGTCCGGATAGCGCATGATGATCGTGCCGTCCTCGTGAAACAGCGTGATCGTGCCGCGCGGGCCGAGCTTCAGATCGGCCAGCAGATCGCGAAAATAGCTGATCCGCAGCGCGCCGACCGCCACCCCGGCGAACGAGCCACCGGCGTGATTGACGCGCCGGCTGAAGGCAATGCTCCACTCCTTGTCGCGCAAGCGCGACTGGTAGGGCGGGCTGATGAACAGGCCGGCCTGGGAATTGTCCCGATGGACGGAAAACCACGAGCGGTCGGCGAAATTGCCCTGGCGCGGCGCCGGGCTGGTCGAATCCACCGCGATTTCACCGCGTTCGTCGACGTATAGCTGCGCACCCATGTATTTTCCGGCGCTGACGGAGCGGTCGAACAACAGTCGTTGCCGATATGGCGGCGGCAAACCCATGACGGCCGGATCCTGGACTCCGTCCACCGCCTCCTGCAGCGACAGATCGAACAGTTCGACGGTGCGGGCCACGTCGCGCTCGACGATCAGCGCGAGATTTTCCGCATTGTCGACCGCACGCAAGGTGGCATCGTGACGTTCCTGCACCAGCATCGTCGCTACCAGCGCCAGCAATACCAGCGTAAATGCGCCGCAGGCAGCCACGATCGTGCCGGGATGCCGGGCCATGAATGGCGCCAGACGCGCGAAGAGAGTCAGCTTTATCAGCATTGTTCCGTGTTTGCGATGCCACAGCGATGGTTTCGCAAACTGTTGCGCGCGCATGCCATGAAGAAAAAATTGCCCACAAGGTACAACATTTGAGAGGCTGCGTCATCCCGGCGCGTTCCGATCGCCGCGAGTGCCAAACTGGAATATCATTGAGTCTTCTTGCGTACGAACGTGCTTTTTTGCCATATTCGCAAGCCGACACTTCGCTACCCCGGCCTTGCCTTTGGCGTTGCTCTTTTCTCCCTTGAGCGGATCATCATGCTGGATACCTCGCTTTACAACACCGAAGAAATCCTGAGTCTCCTGCAACTGGAACAGCTCGACGCCGACCGCTTCCGCGGCCAAAGCCATTTCATGGGCAGCCCGAACGTCTTCGGCGGCCAAGTTCTGGGCCAGGGGCTGCAGGCGGCGGCACGTACCATCCCCGACCAAGCGCCGCAGCGGCGGGTGCACTCCCTGCATTCGCTGTTCATCCTGGCCGGCAACCACCGCCTGCCGATCGAATATGAGGTGGAACGGGTACGCGACGGCGGTTCGTTCTCGACCCGGCGCGTGGTCGCCAGCCAGGAAGGACGGCGCATTTTTGTGATGTCCGCCTCGTTCCAGCAGGAGGAAGACGGCTTGTCGCACCAGAAGGAAGCGCCGCCGGCCGCCGACCCCGGGAGCCTGCCGTCGAGTGTCGAAGCCTGGAAAGAACGCGGCAAGGGCGGCCGCCTGTTCCAGCCGGTGCCGGTCGATTTCCGTGCCGATCACGCAGGCGACATCTATGACAGCCACAGCGGCAAGCCGAGCAAGCAGGTGTGGGTGCGCGCACCGATGCAGTTGCCCGACGAGCGCCTGATGCATGAAGCGCTGTTTGCCTACGTTTCCGATTACGGCTTGCTGTGGACCTCGCTGCAGCCGCACCACATCCGCATGGGCGACCCGCGGCTGCAAATCGCCAGCCTCGACCACACGATCTGGTTTCACCGGCCGTTCCGCATGGATGAATGGCTGCTGTTCGTGATGGACAGCCCGAACGCCTCCGGCGGCCGCGGACTGAGCCTGGCGCATGTTTACAATCAGCGCGACGAATTGGTGGCGACGCTGGCGCAAGAGGGTTTGATCCGTTTGCGCGACCGCAGCGCATAAGGCGCCATGGCCTTGAAGCCCACCGGCTCCGGCATCGCCATCTGATTGCTCTTTCCAATTGGCGGT